>NZ_JAWDIV010000021.1:0-141122 GCF_032464655.1 Rhizobium sp. 25PS6 | reverse complement strand
TCCACGACGACCCCAAACGCGACTGGTCGCTGGAGCAACTGGCCGCGGCATCGGGAATGTCGCGCAGCGCGCTGGCCGAACGCTTCCAGGCGATGCTTTCGACATCGCCGATCCGCTATCCGGGACTAGCGGCTTTATCTCGCAAGCGTGGCGCTCGCCACCTCAGACCAGCCGATCGCGGCGATCGCCTACGACGCCGGCTATGCCACCGAAGCCGCCTTCAACCGCGCCTTCGGCACCCCGCCGGCGGCGTGGCGGGCGACGGCGTCCACGAGAGGCTCATCCTGAGATGCCCCGAAGGGATCGTGTCGCTGCACGTCTGAATATACCGAAATCTCGCGATATCGGGTCGACCTCTGCCTTGCTAGCATCACATTGTCAGAGGAGCGACACGCTGTACTTGGGATGGAGAAAATAATGACGCCAGTCGGAATCAGGATTGCGGCGGTAATGTTCTCGGTTGCCGTTTGGGCTATGATTATAACAGCCGCAATGCACATTCCGATGATTGAGACGCACACATTGATACTGGCGCTCGCCAGATAGCCTGGCATGTCATCGCCAATGCGCCACGAGTGCAATCGAATATCCGACGGCGCGGGATTGAGGGTGTACTGGACCGATGAGCGGCAGCGCCCAAGAGCCTTACCCTGAGGGGCCTCGAAGGACGGGCGTGTGCGCCGGCGCCAGATGGATGCAGAGAGCAGCGTTGCGGCGTGCCCTTCGAGGCTCCGCCCTACGGGCTACACGCCTCAGGATGAGGGCCGTTGGTGGATGCCGCTCTAAGCCGCCACCGGCCCCCGGTCCCGCGCCGTTTTCATGTCCCTGACCGGCGACAGGCCGAACATGCGGCCGTATTCCCGGGTGAACTGCGGCACGCTCTCATAGCCGACGGCAAAGGCGGCGTGGCTGGCTGGGACACCTTCGGCAAGCATCAGCCGCCGCGCCTCGATCAGCCGCAGCTGCTTCTGGAATTGCAGGGGCGAGAGCGAGGTGACGGCGCGAAAGTGCTGGTGGAAGGAGGATGGGCTCATGCCTGCCACCGCAGCCAGCCTCTCCACCGGCACGGTCTCGGCGAACTCGGCGCGCAGCACTGCCACCGCCCGCGCCACGCGCCGCACATGGCCATCCGGCCAGCCGAGCCGGCGGATCGCCGAGCCATGGCGGCCGGCTAGCAGCCAGTAATGCATCTCCCGCACCAGCTGCGCCTGCAGCACCGGCACCGAGGCCGGGCGGTCGAGCAGGCGCATCAGCCGCAGCGCCGCATCCGCCACCTCCGTATCGGTCGGCTCGACGCGCACCGGCGCGCCATCCGCCACCCGGGCGAGCTTCATCTCGACGCTGAGCTCGGCGATCAGTGCCGGGTCGAGGTCGAGCACCAGCGAGTAATAGGGCCGGCCGACGCTTGCCGCAGTGATCTCGCTCACCGTCGGCACATCGGCCGTGATCAGCAGCGAGTCCCCGGCGCTGAAATCGAACACGTCATCGCCCATCGTCACGCGCTTGGCGCCCTGCACGACAAGCGCCACCAGCGGCTTGGAGATCGCATATTGCATGTCGCTCGGCATCGTCGCGCGGATGGTGGCAAGGCCTGGAATCGGCGTGCGCGCCAGGCCGGAGAGATCGGCGTGGGTCTCGGTGTAGCGGCGAACGGCTTCCAACAGCGTCTCTGTCATGACCTGGCCTCTCCTGCAGTCGAGCTACCCTAAGCCGAAATTGGAGGTTTAGGCAATATCCCTAGCGATTCCGGCAACACCGCCCGCCTTCCCTCAGGGATAGTCACACCGTCAGAAAGACGAGACGCCTGATCGCAGCGGATCGCCGAACGCAAGGAGGTCTTCGATGACTGAAATCTCCCATGCCGGCACCGAATTCGGCGGAATAGGCAAAATGTCAGGCGCTTCGGGCAACGGGCCTCGCCCGTCTTTTCCGATCGTCGCATCAACACACCATGAAGGAGTTTCGAAATGAGCAAGATTGCAATCGTCACCGGCGCCAGCCGCGGCCTCGGCCGCAACACGGCTGTCAGCATCGCCCGCCATGGCGGCGATGTCATCCTGACCTACCGCAGCGGCAAGGCCGAGGCCGAAGCCGTGGTCGGCGAAATCGAAGCCATGGGCCGCAAGGCTGTCGCCCTGCCGCTCGATGTCGGCAATGTCGCAACCTTCCCAGCCTTCGCCGATCAGGTCCGTAAGGCGCTGCACGACAAGTTCCGGCGCGATAGCTTCGACCACCTCGTCAACAATGCCGGCCACGGAGAAATGGCAATGTTTGCCGAGACCACCGAGGCGCAGTTCGACGCGCTGTTCGACGTCCATGTCAAGGGCGTGTTCTTCCTCACCCAGGCGCTGCTGCCGCTGCTTGCCGATGGCGGCCGCATCGTCAACTTTTCCTCCGGCCTCACCCGTGTCTCCTATCCCGGCTTCTCCGCCTATTCGGCCGCCAAGGGCGCAATCGAGATCCTCACCATCTACCTCGCCAGGGAACTCGGCAGCCGCGGCATTACGGTCAACACCGTCGCGCCCGGCGCCATCGAAACCGATTTCCTCGGCGGCGCCGTCCGCGACATGCCCGACCTCAACAGCCAGTTCGCCGGCATGATCGCGCTTGGCCGCGTCGGCGTGCCCGACGATATCGGCCCGATGATCGCAAGCCTGCTCGGCGACGACAACCGCTGGATCACCGCCCAGCGCATCGAAGTCTCCGGCGGCCAGGTCATCTGAACTCGCCTGCCGCCAGACAGCAAAAAGCCCCGCCAATCATTGACGGGGCTGTTCTTCCTGAAAATCGCTTCGGCATTACGCCCTACAGCGCCGCGCACCTTTTCCCGCACCTTCGGGGATCAAGCGGATGGATTGGCGACGCCGGTTTGTTCCATCTCCTTCTGAACGACGCAGAACCTGTTTCCATCAGGATCAGCCAGAACGATATAGTCCGCGCCTTCGGGATAGCGCCAATCCACACGCTGCGCTCCAAGAGACAACAGCCGCTCGACCTCGGCTTGCTGATCGGATGCATAGAGATCGAGATGATGGCGCTGGTGGGTGGTGGGGTCGGATGAAACGATCGTGATCGCCATCTGCTGTCCTTCGCCCGTGACCGGGACAAGAATGGCCCAATCTTCCGACGGCTCTCGCAAAGGTTTATAATTCAAGGCCGCGCGCCAGAATTCGATGGCGCGCGCAACATCCCTCACACCCCAGACAATCGACCCAATCGTAAGCATCAAATGTGCCTCCTCAAGACCAATGCGCGCGTCGGTGACATGGACGCAGCGCGGTTAGGACATACGGATATTTCCAAGCGACAGGACTCTTGAGAGAGTGCCATGCCGCGAAAGCGATCACGCCGACAATAGACAGACCCGATCGACTCCCTGACGACCAATCAGCGCGGTTACGGTGCCGTCAATCCGAGGGCCAGCGTGATGTCGTTGATGATCCCCAGTCGCGCTTCGATTACCGCGATTTTCTCGGGCGTATCGGCACCAAAAGCCTCGATATCGATGAACAATTGCTCGCAGCCGCCCGGCGTGACCGTGCCGAACATCTGGCCGGGTTCGTCGCCTATGTTTCGCCAGCTGTGCAGTACATGTGGCGGCAGAACGACGACGGTTCCCACAGGCGCGTCGAACGCCTCGTCGCCGCACTGGAATCGATAGAGACCGCGAACGACCCGAAAGACTTCCGTCTCCCGGGTGTGCGTGTGCGGGGCCGGACCATGACCCGGCGGCGTGAAGGTTTCCCACATCCCGAACGCGCCGCCGGTCTCGGCGGCCGTGGCATGGATGACGACCCTCGCGCCGAAGGGCGTGCTCGCCACGCGCTCCTTGCCGGGCAAAGAGACAACGGCATTCCTGAAACTCGACATATCCACCTCCCCTCGATTGCATTCTTTGGGCAGAGCCCTGCGCTCACCCTTGTGGCGCCGGCTCGTTGAGCATCGCTTCGATATTGTATCCGTCGGGATCGAGAACGAAGCAGGCATAATAGTTCTCTTCATATTCCGGCCGCAGGCCGGGCGCGCCGTTGTCCCGGGCGCCGGCTTCGAGCGCGGCCCGATAAAACGCCTCGACCTCCGCCCTGCTCCGAACCCGGAAGGCAACGTGCAAACGCGTCAGAGGCGGCTTGTCGTCGGTGTGCTGTATCTCGAACAGGCTGCCGCCGACATCGAAGGCCCAGAACACGCCCTCCTTCCCGAAGGTACGGCGATAGCCCAGAGGGTCGAGAGCGCGTTCATAGAACAGCTTGCTCTTCTCAAGGTCACTCACTGCAATGGTAATATGATCGATCATGTGCATCCCTATCGTTCCAGCGTCCCATCATAGTCGAAATCGCCGCGGCGGAAAAACTGACGACTGATGGCGAAGGGTGGCCAGATCAACGGTCCCTGCCCAGACAGAGCGGGAATCAACGATTGCCTGCTGCCAATCGAATCTGGCGCCAAGCTTGCACCTTGGATCCTCGCCTTGTCGACCGGCAGCCGACGCGTCCGCGCAGTCGAACATTCGGACTATCGCATTGACATCAACTTCGTCATCAGCCCTGCTTTGATTTCGAGCACGGGTCGATTGATTTGGGGATGACCGATGTCATCCCGGGGATAACCGATGTCCCTCAGCTGGTCGGGCGTCAGATCTGCCAATGCCTTCCGTCTTGCAACGCTCCGCTGCCACCTCCTCAGGGCAGCGACAATGATTGCTACGCTGTTCGGCCT
This sequence comes from Rhizobium sp. 25PS6, assembly GCF_032464655.1. Lineage (NCBI taxonomy): Bacteria > Pseudomonadati > Pseudomonadota > Alphaproteobacteria > Hyphomicrobiales > Rhizobiaceae > Rhizobium > Rhizobium sp. 25PS6. The sequence goes on along the minus strand of NZ_JAWDIV010000021.1, from coordinate 136,406 downwards.
GAACCCGAACAACTGTCCTTTCGGCGCGCTGATGCCGGCGTGAGTTTCCGTGTGAGCCATTTTCAGTCTCCCATTTGTGAGATTTGCAAGTGGGAGCCTGACACGCGGGCGTATTCCGGCTGTTCGGTTCGGCGTGAACGGCCAGGAAAACTTCGACAAGCCGCCGCTAAATCGGTGTTAAATCTATCTGCCGAAATGCTATTCTGCGGTCGCGGTCGAAATCTGGGAGACGATCTTTGCGCATCAGGTTGCTGGGTGGCCTTGAAGTGATGTCCCGGGAGCACCGGCAAATCCGCTTCGCCACGCGCAAGACGTCACTTCTTTTTGCTGCCCTGGTGCTTGCAGGCCGCCGCGGCCATCGCAGGGAACTGCTTTCCGAAGCTTTCTGGCCAGGACGAAGCAATGAGCAGGCCCGCAACAGCCTGCGCCAGGCGCTGGTCGATATCAGGCGATCGTTTCCGGCTGGCGGGGATGCCACCGTCTACATCGACGGGGATCAGGAGACCGTCGCGCTGATAACAGGTCCTGATGAAGCCGACATTTCGATCTTCGACCGTAAACTGGAGGCCGGCCAGACGGCCGATCTCGCCTTCGCCGCCGATCTCTACCGTGGCGAAGTGCTGGCAGGCGAGACCATTCCGGACGAATTGGACGAGTGGTTCGGCCCGTATCGGAGCACATATCAACGCAAGGCGCTGCAACTGGTGGAGCGGCTAAGCCAAGCGCTTTCCGAGCCAGGCACCGCGGAAGAATCGGCCTGCGAAGGGCTGGCTGAGAGGCTGCTCGCTGCGGACCCGACCGTGGAGGCCGCCCATCGGGCGCTGATGCGGATCCACGCTCTGAGGGGCCACGAAAACGCGACTCTGCGCCAGTACGAAGCCTGCCGGGCGCTCTTGAAGAAGCATCTTCAGGCTGAACCAGAAGCACAGACGTCCTCCCTGGCAGCTTCGCTGCAATCGCGGCAGGAACCCGGACATCCGCGGAGCGCACCGGCCGCCGACGTCGGAGCGCAGCCGCAGCTCTTCCCCGCCCCGGCGAAGCATCACGACCGGCCATCGGTTGCGGTCCTGCCATTTCAGAATTTGAGCGGCGACGCGGAGCAGGAATATTTTGCCGACGGCATCGTCGAGGACATTACCATCGCGCTTGCTCAATTCCGCCACCTCTACGTCATCGCCCGGAATTCGAGCTTCACCTACAAAGGTCAGGCGGTCGACATAAAGCAGGTCGGGCGCGAGCTTGATGTTCGCTATGTGGTCGAAGGAAGCGTGCGCCGGACGGGTGACCGCCTGCGCATTGCCGGGCAGCTCATCGATACGTCGACCGGTACACATCTTTGGGCCGATCGTTTTGACGGAACCCTGGCGAATGTCTTCGATCTCCAGGATCAGGTCGCCTCGAGCATCGTCGGCGCCATAACGCCGAAAGTGGAGGAGGCTGAGATCGAGCGTGCCAAACGCAAGCCGACAGAGAGCCTCGACGCCTACGACTACTATCTCCGCGGCCTGGCGGCCTTCGACCGGACGGTCACCAACCGATCGGTCATCGACGAGGCCTTGCGGCTGTTCATGAAGGCGATCGAGCGTGACCCGGTATTCGCCGTAGCGCATGCCCGGGCGGCACGCTGCTATGCTACGCGAAAGAGCAACGGCTGGATGCTCCATCCCGCAGACGAGACGGCCGAAGCGACGCGGCTGGCCCGGAGAGCGGTCGAACTCGGCTGGGACGATGCGGTTGCGCTCACCTACGGCGGATATGTCATCGGTTATGTCGGCGGCGACCTCGACGACAGTGCAGCATGCATCGATCGCGCACTCTTCCTCAACCCGAACCTGGCGGCTGCGCTCGGCGTCAGCAGCTGGGTGAAGGCCTGCCTGGGCGAGCCTGATAAGGCCGTTGAACACGCTACACTTGCCATGCGTCTCAGCCCTTTGGATCCGCGCCTCTTTGCCTGGCAGTTCAACATCGGTCTCGCGCATTTTTGCGCCGGCCACTATGACGATGCTGCCGCCTGGGCAGGAAAATCGCTACACCACCAGCCGAACTACCCGAGCGCCATGCGCGTGATGGCGGCGAGCCAGGCCATGGCCGGGCGGCTTGTGCAAGCCCGCGAAACGATCGCCCGCCTCTGCCTGATGGACCCCGCCCTCCGGCTTTCCAATCTCGCCGACGTACTTCCACCATTCCGAAGACCGGACGATCGCAGCCGATATATCGAGGCTCTCAGGATGGCGGGACTGCCGGAGTAGCTGCCGTTTCAGCGGCTTCTTCAGAACGAAAGGGACCATGGCCGGGCTATTGCCGCCCCCCTATCGGCTAATTGCGAAACGATGCTGCTTCGTGCGAAAATGCCGCGCGATGGATCACATGGGCGAAGTTCTCATTCTCACCGGGCCGCCGGGCTCCGGGAAAACCACGACGGCCGAGGCGCTCGCCAGCGAGCCCGGCTCGCCGAAGGTCCATCTTCATTCCGACGACTTCTGGCATTTCATCAAGAACGGCGTGATCCCGCCCTATCTACCGGAAGCGCATGAACAGAATATCGTTGTCGTCGACGTGTTGACGAAGGCGGCGGCAGGCTATGCCGGCGGCGGCTACTTCGTCGTCGTGGACGGCATCGTCGGGCCGTGGTTCCTGGAACCGTTCCGGAAAATCGCGGCACCCCTCCACTACGTAGTCCTGCGTCCGCCGCTCGATGTCGCCATCCGGCGCTGCCGGGAGCGTGGCGGCGACACGCTGACCGATCCCGGCCCTATTGCGGCGCTCCATCAGCAATTCTCGTCACTTGGCCCGTTCGAGCAACATGTCGTCTCGACGGAAGGGCACGACAGGGAAGACACGTTGCGCACGGTGATCGAGGCTATACGCAGCGGCATGTTTCGCCTGGCGTCATAACGCAAGCCCCGCAGCTTTCGGCTCAAGCGGCAGACACTGCCGGGATTCTCTTACCCGATCCCGTTCGTCCTCTCCGAGCGAGCCGGGAAATTCATGAGCGGACCTCATAAGTTCATGCCGATATCTCCGGCTAATCGCCGCCAGGCTTTGCCTTATCTTGGGATCAAACCTGGGAAGGAGGACTTGAAATGATCAAGCGCAAGCTCGGCCAAAGAGGCCCTGACGTATCGGCGATCGGCTTCGGCTGCATGGGGCTGAACTACCATCGTGGGCCGGCGATGGAGCGTGGTGATGCCGTCGCGCTCCTGCGGGTGGCCCACGACCGGGGTGTCACCTTCTTCGACACTGCCGAAGCCTACGGGCCGTTCACAAACGAGGAACTCGTCGGCGAGGCGCTGGCGCCGATCCGTGATGAGGTGGTGATCGCGACGAAATTCGGCTTCAGGGATGGCCGGCCGGAAGTCGGCCTGGATAGCCGGCCGGAACACATCCGTGTGGTCGTCGAAGAAGCCCTCAAGCGGCTACGCACCGATCGCATCGATATCTTCTACCAGCATCGGGTCGACCCTGCGGTACCGATCGAAGAGGTGGCAGGCACGGTGAAAGATCTGATCAGCGCCGGCAAAGTGCTGCATTTCGGCCTGTCAGAAGCGGGCGTCGAAGCCATCCGCCGCGCCCACGCCGTCCAGCCGGTCACCGTGTTGCAAAGCGAATATTCGCTGTGGTGGCGCAACCCGGAACGGGAAATCCTGCCCGTCGTCGAAGAACTCGGCATCGGCTTCGTGCCCTATAGCCCGCTCGGCCGCGGCTTCCTCGCCGGCAAGATGGACGAGAACACCAGTTTCGAAGGCGGCAACGACCACCGCCACACCAATCCGCGCCTCTCGGCCGAAAACCGCAAGGCGAACCAGCCGGTGGTCGATGCGATCGAGGCGATCGCCGCTCGCAGAAACGCGACCGCAGCCCAGATCGCCATCGCCTGGCTGATGGCCCGCAAGCCCTGGATCGTCCCCATCCCCGGCACCACCAAGCTGCATCGGCTGGAAGAAAACATCGCCGCCGCCAACATCGCCTTCACATCGGAGGAACTGGCCGAGATCGACGCGGTCTTCTCAGGCATCGAGATCCACGGCGACCGCTACTCGGGAACATCGGCAGCCCGCGTCACGCGGTGAACCGACGCCCCTCAGTCGCCGACCCCGAAGCCCCATGGCGAGGGATCGACCAATTCGAGCGGCGGCATCATTCCTTGAGGTCTACGGGGCGGCGTTTGACTTCGACGGCGGTGTCACAGCCCCGAGAAACCCGCAAAACCGCCCGCGAGAAAACGCGGGCGGTTGCATCATCGTGTGGCACCCGCCTCCAGCGCGGATGGTCAGTCCTGGCCCTGCAGGCGATCCATGACCTGCAGCAGAAGATCGGCGCAAGCCTTCATCGGTTCGTCCTCGGCGCATTTGAGATCAATCCGGGTGTTCCGGTCCTCAATGCGGAAATGGGCGGCTTTGGACGGCGGCGGCGGGCGATGACCGCGGAAACCACGGAAGCCCATGTCGCCTCTCCGACCATGCCAGCGGTAATCGGGCCGATCTCCCGGCCTTGCATCCGGCTCGCCCATCATTCGCTCGTCGTCATCAGAGGCAGACGGGTTCGGTGGCGGAGGCGGCGGTGACGCCGGATCGCCCACCACGGGCGGCGTCCCGGCGGATGGCGGAGCGGGCGGCTGTTGGGCGAAGGCGGTGCCGGCAAGTGCCGCAAGGGCAAGGCCTGATAAAAGAAGTCTTTGCATGGGGATCGTTCCTTTCGGAGTATGAGGCACGTCTGTAAACACCGCGCTGAGGCTTTGGTTCACCCCGTTACGGCTTGTGGACGAAATCGGCGCGCCAGGGGCCATGCACTCGGTCGGCTTTCACCATAAATGTGTCGGCAGGCGGCTGAAGAGAGCTTTACGCCATCTGACAGGAACCATCGGCACCGAGACTTCGTTTTGCAGCGAAACAACTGCCGGGTGGAAATCATGTATATCGTTCTGGGTGCAGCGGGAAATGTCGGTTCCCGTGTCATCGAAGCGCTGAGGCCCGCGGGCGAGAAGATATTCGCGCTCGTCCATAGTGAGCAGAAGGCGAGCGCGGTCGACGGCGGCAATGTCGAGGCCGTAGTGCTTGATGTCTTGGATAGCGCGGCACTGAGGGCTCTCTTCCAGAGAGGCCGACGCGCCTTTCTCCTCAACCCGCCGGCACATCCCGGCACCGATACGAACGCCGAAGAGCTGAAGACTGCACGAAGCATTGCCGCAGCGCTGAAGGATTCGGACCTTGAAAAACTCGTGGTGCAATCGACCTATGGCGCCAGGCAAGGCGATGGCATCGGCGATCTATCGGTGCTGTATGAATTCGAGCGCCTGGCTGAGGCAAGCGGCATTCCGGCGGCGATCAACCGGGCGGCTTACTATTATACCAATTTCGATATGCTGCTGGAGCCGGCGCGCAAGGGTCTGATCACCACCGCCTTCCCCGAAGACTTCATCTTGCCGATGGTCTCTCCCACTGATCTCGGCAAGGCGGCGGCCGCGCGTCTGTCAGGCCCAGTCAGCGATGTCGGCATCGAGTATGTGGAGGGACCCCAGCGATACAGCTTCGCCGATGTTGTCGCAGCCTTCTCTGCCGTCGTAGGAAGGTCCGTGAGCCTGGCTACGACGCCGCGCGACCGGCTCGAAGAAAGCTTTCGCAAGCTCGGCTTCTCGCCTGCCGCCGCCCGCTCCTACACGCGCATGACCGAGGCGACGCTCGACGGCCCCGAATTGCCGCGCGAGCCCAATCGCGGAGAGATCACCCTCGAAGACCACATCGCCGCACTTCGGTGAGCGGCTCGCCGCAACCCGCATGCAGTTCGCCAACCTCGCCCACGGCCTCAAGACCCCGGTGGCGAGCCTGCTCCTGGCGCTCGACGAGCAAAACGATCCCAAAGGCGCACTGCGCAGCCTCGCAGCCCGGATCGACAACAGGATCAAGCATCACCTCGCCGCCGCCCGCCGCGTGATGGCCTCATCGGACAATGTCGCCAGCACTGACATCGCGGCCTCGATCGCCGATCTCCACCGGGCGACCAGCCAGATCCACGCCGAGCGCAAGATCGCCTTCGACACCGATATATCAAAGGGCCTGCGCGTAGCCTGCGACGAAAGCGAGTCGAGGAAATGCTCGGAAACCTGATCGACAACGCCTTCAAATGGGCCGCCTCCCGCGTCACCGTCCGCGCCCACCGCGACGGACCAACCGCCCGCATCACCATCGAGGACGACGGCCCGGGAATCCCCGCGGATCGGCTGGATGCCGTGCTGCGGGCCGGCGTGCGGGAGGACGAACATGTGCCGGGCAACGGGTTTGGGCTGAGTATCGTGAGCGAACTGGCGGGATTGTATGGTGGGTCGCTGGTGCTGGAGGCGAATGGGGCGGCGGGGTTGCGGTGTGTATTGTGTTTGCCGGTGGTGATGGGGTTAGGGCGGTAGGGTTTTGGGGCTGTGTCGGTGTGTGGTCAAAGTAACGCGGAGTGTGCAGTCGCTGGCGGACGGCATCGTTGTATTTTATCCTCGGAGCCGGACTACATCGGCAGCGACTGACTCGTTATATCAGCAGCAATAGAGGCGAGGAAGGCGTTTATGCGGTGGCGACGGGATATTCTTCCTTGGGGTCGATGTAGAGGTTGAAGAGCCAGAGGCGAGGCCGACGTCGCTGACTGTGGGGACCGACCCTCTGGACAAAGCGGGCTGTCACTAGCTGGGATTTTTCTACCTATCCCCAGTCCCCAACGAGAAACGAGCCCAGCCCGGACATTTCCTTCGCCGCTCATTCATTGTGAGATTCGACCGCCATAAAGCAACCGCCAGCGGATGACAGCCGGTTAACCCGATTCCGTCTAGTCATTTCGAATTTCGAGCCTGTTGGAAAAAGTACAAATGTAATAAGCTTGAAGTTGCAATCCGGGTGGAGGCAGCAATGTCCAGCGATGATGTGACTGACATCAATATTCAGAACTCAATGGTCGAGATGAATGTTGTTCTTTGCTTGCTGTCGATCCTCAATCGTCAGGATGTCGGGCAAGACGAGTTAAAGCACTTCGATGATCTCTCAGCCTTCATGCAGGTGCACAGCGTAAGCCTCATTGAAGCTTCGCATGCAACTGCGATCCCGGTCACGCGCGGGGTTATCGTAGTCATGCTGCTCGGATATCTCTACAACTGGTGGAGCGGCGGAGCGGAAGCCGCCTTCATATTGCCGGACGAGTTCGAGGGCATGATCAAATCTCCCGATGCGCCTGAACACGACGAGTTACCGCTTACTGTCAAAGCCATCCGGGAAGTCGGCCTAGCACATGCGTGGGATGACGAAGAGCACTGGGTTGACGCGGGGGAGACCCTGCTGGAACTTCTGAAAGTCGGCCTGTTCAACCGCGAGGGTGATACGGAGCCCAGCGTGCAAACCGCCCTCGCCACACATGGTTTGCTGGCGGCCCTCAAACATGAGGGAGCCGGACTCGCGCAGATGATTGCCTACCGGTTGCTGGTGTGGTCGAAACGGTTGCCGTTTCTGGCCGACCTCGCTCCTTCGAAATATCCGCCACCGATCCTGCCGCGGTTTTCGAGCGGGACCTTGCTCGACCTGTCGCTGATGTTCATCGAGCACGGAATCCTCGATCAGTCCCTAGATCTGGAGACTACTGCTCACGAGATGGTCGAGGATTCGGATACGGTCATCAGAAACAGCGCGCAGGTGGAAATCGACGGCGTCATGGAGCACATAAAATTCGAGGTCGCATTCGGTCCTGAGCTGTTGCGCTGGTCTCTAGACGATGAAAACGAAGAAAGCCTCAAGTTCAACGTCAATGCCGACATGAAGCTGCGCTCGCTGTTAAACACTTGTTGCGAAAACCGCACCCTGCTGGAAGGGCACCGAGACGAGGACCTGTGCGACATCCACACCATGGCATATGTCGGCACAGGGCCAGAGCCGGACGATCGGCTGGGTTTGGCTCTCAAGATCGAAACCGTTGGCGAGATCGTGCGCTGCATCGTCGGATTTTCCGAGGACGATGTCCGGAGGAGCGAAATGAACATCAAAGTGTTCGCGTCGCGAGAAGCCGAGCTTATGGCGCACATCGAGGCAACAATTAAAACTGGCTACTCTTGAAATAGGAGTAGTCGATTTTTGCATGGTCGAAGAGTGCGCCCACTTCGTCGCAAACCAGCCACGGGGACCAGTCCCGCCATATTACACGGCGCATCCGATCCTGCTGGCTTCCTCCGAGCGACGTTACGAGTGCATCGAGGAAGGCCGGTCGCCTTCTTACATCCCAGGGGTCGAGCATCCGCCCGTGGGGTGTCTGCACAAGCTTGCGGGTCACCTGGCACCGAAAGTGATTTTTGCCTGTCAGATAGTACCACTGCGCTATGTCGGGCACGTCATTCGGGTGGCGTGAAATGCCGTCGATGACGAGCGGGATTCCGCTTTCACGTTCGATCCGGATCTTGGTGGACATGATTTCGGGACCGACCATAGAGCGCATTCTGTTCCCGTCGAACATAAGCTTTGCCATCGGCGCATAATCGGACGCGATATTCACCCATGATTTCTGATCGTGGAGCCGCAGCAACTCGCCTTCAGAATCGGTCCGCTCCCGCATGGCTGTCCACCACCAGCGGGCATCTGGAAAGCTGTTATAATCCGTCTCGGGGTGCTGGTAGGCGCTCAATCGCAAAAAACCTTCGGGCACCACACCAGTTGCACCTGCGGGCGCCGCAGCCACGACGAAGGGCTGCGTCCTGTTGACAAGGCTATCGGCCCAACGATCCTGTGAGAGGATCTCTTCTGGCTCATCCTTCAATATCTGGATGAACTCTCCGCGAAGCCGATGAAAATCCCTGTAAGCAGCGACCACGAGATCGTCATTGCCCGTTTCTTCGAACTGCTCGATAAGCCTCGCCTCGTGCTCGAAATCGGCCTCGATCTCTTGGATCACGCTTCTTCCGAATATGGCGGATGCGGCGTCGTTGACGCGCTCCCATGCCTCCACGGTCGAGAGTTTCGTAAAGTTTGCAGCATCTTCCCGCAGTTTCAGAACCAGGCTTGCGAGGCGTTCGGCAGCGTGGCCGGACGATGACGTTTCTGTGCGTGTCTGCTCCTGACCGTAATAGCGGCCAGCCAGTGCACCATAAAGAAGCGGAATAAGCGGCTCATCCCTGATGCGGATAGCGTTCGAACCCGGTACGAAATCGGCATCCAGAAGCCCGGTCTGCCTCATCAGGAGGTAGGCCCACTGGTATTTCTGGCCGATCAATTCCCGAGAGGGATTGTCCGACTGAACGCTGTCAACAATCTCTCGTCCGAAAACCCGGTGGGCTTTCCCGAGCTGGACATGATAGGCAATGCACTCGAATATGGCTTCGCCACCGACCTCCATGGCGCCAAATCGCCCCGGTATCGGCCTGCGGTCTTCCAGAATCATTTTCTTGGTCTGGCGAATGCCCCGGGCCATGGATTCGATAATGGCGCCTGGAGGGGCGATCCCCATCATTTCTCTTCGCAGCGCATCCAGATTCCGATCGAGCGGCACCAGTATTGGGCTCTTGCTTTCAAGGGAGCTTTGAAGAACGGTTCTGACGTTAATGTAGAGCAGAAAGAATTGCCGGATTCGAAGTGCGCCGTAGTTCGTAAGAACGAAATCGAGAAAATGTCGCTTTTCGTGCCAGACAGCACTTGCAACGGATGCACATCGCGTTCGGGTCCACGGATCCGTTTGTTGCCTTACAAGGCACTTCAGCCATTCTTCCTCACCGTCCATTGCATAGTGAAGCGCAAGGCCCACCTCGCGGCTGGACTTACTGGCAGAAAGAAGCTGGGTGTCGTACCACAGTGTCAGCGTTGCCGGATCGAATTGCAGGAGTGGAATCATTTTTCATTTGTGCTCCATGCTTTGAGTTGCTGCGCGGCATTCACGGCGTTTGTATTCTCGTCAATTCTCAGGATCTCCTGGTTGGTATGGCCATCCAGAATGATGATCTCATGCGCCGGTGTCTTTTCGGATTTTTTTAACAGCGACAGCATCGCTTCAATGAATTTCAACGTGGCTGCGCCAAGGCCAAGGCCCACGGTAATAAACTCAAGAAGCAGTTTCAGCTCATCCGGTCCCAGCGGTGCGTCGGCGGCGTCCGCTAGACCATCGAGAGGCTGCGCTTCTCCGAGAGTGACACCTTCGATGCCTTCCAGCGAGCCAAGCGACTGAATTACGGCTTCTGGCCCAATAACTGTCAAATAAACACTGGATTGAATTGGATCACTAGACATTCATACACCTATAATTTCTTGCATGAATTTTCACAGATGGATCGAGCTTCCCAAACTAACCTTATCATGTGGCAGCGTTTATAATACAGATAATTTTTATTTCAGGGTGCATACTTGGCTCTAGAAACAGCCGCAGCGTGCCATCCTTCGCGACCAAATCGGCTTTGACGAATTGCTGCTTCCCGGATCGTTTTTCATAGCTGCAGGCAGATGATCCGGGGGTGTGCAACACCAACACCTAAAGCCCGATATCCTTCGGCGGACATTTCCTGAAGGTGCCGTATATGCGGGTCCGGACTGCTTGCCCGCCGCTCCCGCTACTCCACAACCCCAAACACCGGCCCATACCCCCCATGCCATGACCAGTCGTTACGCCCCATCTCATGATTATAAATCCCCACCCCTCGCCCGGCATCCACAAACAAGGCATCGGGGCATTTCAGATGGTCGCGGAAGAGGCGCGCGAGGTCGTGGAAATTCACCCCGTCTTCGCTGATCGCGAAGCGAACCGCGCCACCGGCGCAGCTTCCGACACCGCTGCAGCGGGTTCGGTCCGTCGAGCCGGCTATGAAGATCGGGTTCAGCTTGTTGGCGACGACGAGCATCGGGCCGGACTGGGTGGCGAAGCGGACGCTCTGCCTACACTCAGGAATTCATCGGACGGCAGGATCGCAGCGGCTGCCTCACCGAGGAAGAATACGCCGTTCGGCTTCTTGTAGAAATTCGGGACCTTGCCGGCGGAGCCTTCGGGCGGCCGTATCGGCGTTCTTCCAGAACAATCTGAGGTCGGCTTGTCAGCGTCCACAGTACAGACGACATATCCCGCTCTTCGAAGGCTTCCTGTTCGCACTCAGCGGCATCGGCCTGGCGCAGGGATGTCATCGCTGCCGCCAGCATCACGGCCGCGATCAGCAGGCCGTGTTTCAGATAGGTCATCAGTGCCACGCCCTCTTCTTCAAATCGCCATCTATCCTGCGTGTTATTGTTGATCAGGGAATCAATAAATGACCGGTAGCTAAACGTGGCAGAGTCGGAAAAACGTGATCACAAGTTTACGTGGACATATGCAATCTGGTTTTTGCCGTACCTGGCGCAAAATTGGCTATGGTGGCTGGCTCCCAAATGGGACTGGTGGATCATCGGCCTTATCACTCTCGCGCTGACCGTGATCGCGATCGCCGGTTCCATCTGCATCAACTTGGCGCGGCGGCGCTGGTGGCGTGTCGTGTCGCTCTTGGTCACGCCTCTTCCGTGGCTAGTCATTATTTACATCGTTGCTGCTACCGGCATAACGCCCGACAGCGTTCGATTTGCTTTGAAGAAGCAAGCGTATCTGGCAGAGATCGAACGAACCGATGTGACGAGCGGTGAGCCGCGATTCAGGACATTTGCATTGGACAGTATGTTCAAGACGATAACATCCACGACGCTTGTGTACGATGAGAGTGATGAGATTGCCTTGCCCAGCGGCGAGCAATCCGCCGCCTGGCAACAGCGAACCCAAAAATTGTGCTTAGAAAAGAAAGAATGCGTCAATCTCTATCCTGGTTCGGACTGGCCTTTCAGCGTCAGCAAGGTTGGCGAACACTTCTATATTGTGCATCAAAACTTCATTGACGCGTTTCCGTAGCGAACTCCTTTTTCGTCATGCTCGGGCTTGTCCCGAGTATCTGCAACCTGTGCAGCGGATCCTCGGCTCAAGGCCGAGGACGACGCCGAGTCAAGAGCGACGGTTGCCGGCAAACTGAGGGAAGTCGATCTATCGCATGGTCCTCTTTTACGCTCTGCTGACTTTTTGGTTGCTCATCGCGATCGATGGGCGTCGCAACAGAGTTCACGGCGACCGCGAAGCGTAATTCTCAGCTCCCGGCTTAATAAGCCACAACCAAGCCCCATCCCGATAACCGCGCCCCCTGAGACGTCTTTCGCCTCGCCTCCGCCTTGTTGCTCGCGTATCCTGACGCCCGATTCGCCGTCCGCAAACGAGGGTGGGCATGAACGAAGCATCAAAGGAGAGCGCGATGACGGACGCCAAGGGCGGCATTTCTGGACTACGGCCGCATATTACAGTCATCGGTGTCGGCGGCGGTGGTGGCAATGCGATCAACAATATGATCGCGGAAAAGCTGGCGGGCGTCGAATTCGTCGCCGCAAACACGGATGCTCAGGTGCTGGCCACCTCCAAGGCGACGCGCCGCATCCAGCTTGGCGCGAATGTGACGGAGGGTCTCGGCGCCGGTTCGCTGCCTGAGGTCGGCCATGCGGCTGCCGAAGAGTCGCTCGATGAGATCATGGATCACCTGGCCGGCTCGCACATGTGCTTCGTCACCGCCGGCATGGGCGGCGGAACGGGCACGGGTGCTGCACCCGTCATCGCCCGCGCTGCGCGTGCCGCCGGCATCCTGACGGTCGGCGTGGTCACCAAGCCCTTTACCTTCGAAGGCAACCGCCGCATGCGGATGGCGGAAATCGGCATCGAGGCGCTTCGCCAGGCGGCCGATACGGTTATCGTCATTCCCAATCAGAACCTCTTCCGCATCGCCGATGCAAAAACGACGTTCGCCGATGCCTTCATGACGGCCGACCGCGTGCTTTATGCCGGCGTCGGCTGCATAACCGATCTGATTGTCAAGGAAGGCCTGATCAACCTCGATTTCGCCGACGTGAAGTCGGTCATGTCAGGCATGGGCCGTGCCATGATGGGCACCGGCGAAGCCTCCGGTGAGAGCCGCGCGATGAAGGCGGCGGAAGCGGCGATTGCCAACCCGCTTCTCGACGATATCTCGATGCGGGGCGCCAGGGGCGTGCTGATCTCGATCTCCGGCGGTTCGGATATGACGCTGTTCGAAGTGGACGAGGCGGCAAGCCGCATTCGTGACGAAGTGCAGGAAGACGCCGATATCGTCGTCGGCGCGATCTTCGACCGCAGCCTCGACGGCAAGTTCCGTGTCTCGGTCGTGGCGACCGGCCTGGAAGGCAGCCCGCTGCCCGGATCCGCGCCTCACGCCGCTGAGCAGGTTCAGACGCGCACGCTGCAGTAAGCGCAGCGGCGCAACATATCCGAGCACGACAGCCTGTCGCGTCTTTTCAGACGCGCGGCGCTGTCGTGCGTCAATGTCATGCGCTCCAGGGAAATCGCCGCGATCACCGGTCGTTGATTCGCGATCACCTGTCGTTGATCGTGGGAAGGTGCGTTTCGACCTCTATGCGGCGCTTGTCATCCAGCGGCTCAATGTGCTTCTGCCAGAAGGCCTCGGCCTCCGGCGTGTCATCCTCCCAGTGGCGGATTTTAACGATATTGTCATCGATCTTCGCCAGCCGTTTGCCGCCAAGCCGCAGGTATTCCTCCGCCAGTTCTTTCGATCGGGTCGTTTGCATGTCGTGTTCCTCCATAGGCGAACCGAAAGGCCGATCGTCATTACCCGGTTGGCCGGCAATCGGCATCCCCGTTATCGGCGCTTCCGCGCCTTCCAGTTAAACAGTACGGCGGGATCATGGTTCCAGATCATCGGCCAAAACGGGTCCACGCGGCCGGCTGAAGGCGTCAGCCGCCATCCATGTTCCGCACGGCCCGCCGCTCTTGCTGCCGGGACAGCAGGAGACGCTCGTACTGACTGGAGAGCGGCCTGCCGGAACGGCAAGACTGCATACATCGGGGCGATCTTCGACCGCAACGTCGGCGGCAAGTTCCGGGTCTCAGTGGTAGCGACCTGCCAGGCAGCCCGCTGCCCGCATCCGCGCCTCACGCCGCCGTTAAACGCCCCGCCGTGAAGAGAACGAGCGGGGCGGCGTCGGCATTGGCGCGGTAAGGCCCAATAGAGCGCCGTGCGTCCATTCGGACGCACAAAGGACGCAGCCGCCGGGCACGCCGCTTTTCACACGAGCTTCAGCGCCCATTCTTGGCCGTCCTTCGGCCCCCAAATTGCGATCGTCGACGCTTGCAGCGCAGCCGCGTTACGTCTTTTCACAGACTGCACCTCAATAATTCCTGGAAGCGAAACAAGGTTCAATCCAGAGCCTGTACTCTGCTTGACTTCCCGAAAAATTCAATGTTTGTTCAAGCTAAAGTTGAGGGTTTACAGTGAAAAGCATTTTTACATATTCGATATTGGCCGTCGCGACAATTTCTCTTTCAAACTGCACGACGACGTCAAATATCAGACACGATTCTCACCGGGTGACAGCACGCAGCGGCGAAAGGACGTCGGTGCTGCAGAACGTTCACCTCAATGGCGACTGCAAGTTTATTGACTATCCTCGTGTAGACATCGTGGAGCAGCCCAAGCATGGGCGCATCGAGATTGTCCACCAGCCGGTTATCGCTGATTCAGGCGGCAAGAAGATGAAATGCGACAAAGTCAAAGCGAATGGCGTTGCTGTCTATTACATATCGCAGCCAGGCTACGTCGGCAGCGACAGGTTCATTCTCAGGACTCCCGAAGAATCTGGCCGTATCGAAGAGGGCGTGGCCAACGTGAAGGTCGTCAAGTAGGATAACCTGGCCGGTGCCGGCGGTCGAACATCGCGCCGCCGGACACCGCGATTTTCACGAGAGGTTCGGCGCCTACTCTTGACCGTCCTTCGGACCCTTCGCATAGTCGCAGATCGACGTAAAATAGAGCGTCTGCCCCGCAAATTCGGTTTTCGACAATCCGAATTCGTAAACGGCGAATTTGTCGCTGTGGTAGTAAAACGCCGCGGTGAGGAACTCCCCCAGACGCCCGCAATCCCCCATGCCGGCACCCGTATAAACCGAGAGGGTTTTGCCCTTGAAGGTGCCCTTCAGCACCTTGTCGACCTCGAAGTCGCCACGCGTCAACCGTGGCGCCTCGCCTTCGGATCGCAGATCTGGAATCTCGACGCCGAAGGTCACCAGCTTCATACGGCCTTTCACGATCAAATCAGCTTCTGCAAATTTGTCCTTCGAGGACGCCCGTCCGCAGCTGCAGGCGGATGCCGTCGACGCCGACAACACCATCAAGACCGAAGCGGCGACCAAGACCGCGGCACGATATGAATTCATTGAAATCCCCATCCGCGCGGCTCAAATCTTGCGCGCGTCAATGCACAGCATGAATGCAGATTTGTCCGGATTGAGGCGACGTCTTAACATCATTGACAGTCGGATATTCAGAACTTACCTCTCGCTTTGATTGAAGGAAAACATCATGCCTGAGCAGGGCAACCCAGAAATCGCGCGCAGAAGAAGGGTGATCGGCATTTGGTTCTGGTCGCTGGTACTTTTGTCGGTGGCGACCTGGGTGCTGATACCGCGCCTTCCCACCCAGGGCGTTTGTTATTTTCGTGATACTTGGTTCTTGAAGGCGCTCTGGCACCAGAACATCACCATCTATGACCAGTTCATAAATCTTCGGCCTTCGAACAGTCAGCAATGTGTATTCTTTGCTACGCGATCGATGCTATCTTTATATTTTGCCACCTTCGCATGCGCGATCGTCATCTACAGCCCCAAGGGAAAACCACCGGCGCCGAAGGCCTGGATCGGGATTGCCCTCATCACCGTTTTTCTCATTGGCCATCAGATTTTTTTCGACGGCTTCGGTGATGGACCTCGTGGATACCGGGCTTATGACTCCATCAATTCGCTTATCTTTAAGTCGACAATACGGATGTTCCTCTTCTATTTTTTCCTGACGTTCTGGTTGCTTGTTGCGCTCGAATGGCGCCGCAATCGTGTTCGGGGCAACGAAAACGAGAGCCGAGAACCTCTGCCGCAAGGAAGCGATAACGCAACCAAAC
Source organism: Rhizobium sp. 25PS6 (assembly GCF_032464655.1). Classification (NCBI taxonomy): domain Bacteria; kingdom Pseudomonadati; phylum Pseudomonadota; class Alphaproteobacteria; order Hyphomicrobiales; family Rhizobiaceae; genus Rhizobium; species Rhizobium sp. 25PS6. The sequence continues at coordinate 120,414 of NZ_JAWDIV010000021.1, read as the reverse complement.
CGCCCTTCACACACCCGCTCACTTCAGACCCGTCAGACTCCTGATCTTCGCCGCATCCTCCGCCGTCGCTGGATTGTACACCACCATGCTGAGATCCGGCCGCCCATCCACCTGGAAGGCGGAATATTCGAAAGCGAGTGGGCCGAGGATGGGGTGGCGGATGTGCTTCGCGCCCTCGCCGTGGGTGCGCACGTCGTTATCCCTCCACATCGCCAGGAATTCGGGGCTTTTGCGGCAGAGTTCGTCGACGAGAGGCTCGACCTCGGCTGCGGCCCCGGCGCGGGCCGCGTCCACGCGGAAGGCGGCGACGACGAAGCGGGCGACACTTTCCCAGTCGTATTGGGCGGCGCGCACGCGCGGATCGAGGAAGATGAAGCGCAGCACATTGCGCTCCTCAGGCGGCAGCGCACCGTAATCGGTCAGAAGCACGGTTGCCGCCCGGTTCCAACCGACGACGTCCCAGATCGCGGTGCGGATCAGCGCCGGGCTCGGGTCCAGCGCGTCGAGCACGCCCTGCAATCTCGGCGTCACGCCCTCTTGCCTGTGGTAGCGCACCTCGGGCGGCCGACCGAGGCCGATGAGGAAGAGATGTTCGCGCTCGACATCCGTCAGCATCAGCGCGCGCGAGATCCGGTCGAGCACGTCGGCAGACGGCGCCCCGCCGCGCCCCTGCTCCAGCCAGGTGTACCAGGTCGGGCTGATATTGGCGCGGCTTGCCACCTCCTCGCGCCGCAGACCCGGCGTGCGCCGCCTCTCTCCCGCAAAGCCGAAGGCGGCGGGATCGAGCCTGACGCGGCGGTCCTTCAGATAGGCACCGAGCCGGTTGTCCGAGGTAACGAATTCACCCATCCTGTTAGCCTTTATACCATGATAATGTCACTACTTTACCATGATACAGGCAGAGCCGATATGTGTCTCCAGCAAAACGGAGATAACACATGCGCGTATTCGTTACTGGAGCCACCGGCTGGGTCGGCTCGGCCGTCGTCAATGAACTGATCGCAGCCGGGCACAAGGTGTTGGGCCTTACCCGCTCGGACAAGGGAGCGGATCAACTGGCGGCTGCCGGCGCCGAAGCCCATCACGGCACGCTCGACGATCTGGAAAGCCTGAAGAGCGGTGCGGCTGAGGCAGACGCCGTGATCCATACGGCTTTCAACCACGATTTCTCGAAATTCGCCGAGAACTGCGCCGGCGACCGACGCGCCATCGAGGCGCTCGGCGAAGCCCTCCAAGGCTCCGATCGTCCGCTGCTGGTCACAGCCGGCCTCGGCTTTGCCCCTGGTCGCGTCGGCACCGAGAAGGATCCGCCCATGCCGACGTCGGAGACCTACCCTCGCGCCTCCGAAATCACCGCGGTATCGCTTGTCGCCCGCGGCGTGCGCGCCTCCACCGTCCGGCTCCCGCCCTCGGTGCACGGCCACGGCGACCACGGCTTCGTGCCGATCCTGATCGATTTGGCCCGGCGCAAGGGCGTCTCCGCCTATATCGGCGACGGGGCCAATCGCTGGCCGGCCGTGCACAGGCTCGATGCCGCCCGCGTCTATCGCCTGGCGCTGGAGCGCGGCGCCGTCGGCGGCCCGTTCCTGGCAGTCGCGGAAGAAGGAGTTGCCTTCAGGCAGATCGCCGAGGTCATCGGCCGACGGCTCGATGTGCCCGCCGTCTCGCTCTCACCGGAAGAAGCGGCCGAGCATTTCGGCTGGTTCGCCATGTTCGCCGGCTTCGACGTGCCCACATCGAGCAAGCACACTCGCACCCTGCTCGGCTGGCAGCCGCAGCAACGGAACCTCCTCGCCGATGTCGATCATCCTGCCTATTTCGGCGAGTAGCATCTGCCTCGTTGCGGCCGCTCAAGAGTGCTTTTCAAACGCCTTTGAGTGAACGTCCATTCGAGCGACAAACATTCTGAAGCGATGGTATTGAACGACCCGGCCTTTAGCGCGAGCGCCCCTCGTTCATATCGGCCGGGTCATAGTTGATATCCCAGTCCTTCTCGGGCTTCTTCCTGCCGGGCGGGTTCTTGTTCACCGTCGCATCCTCGGAGCCGGTGATGACGGTCGGCTTGGCGCTGGCGACGCCGCTGCTCTTCCGGTCGGCCCGCGACTTGGCGAACTGGCCGGCCGCGTCTTTCTCGGGGTTGGCCATGTCAATCGCCCTTCTGCTTCAGCGCATCGCCGAGATCTCTGGTCTCGGGGTCGCGATTGTTTTCGCCATGCGCGTCGCGGTCGCGATCCGGATCGTCCTTGGCCTTCATGTAGCCACGAGGCTTATTTCCCTTCGGGCCTTCCCAGCGGGGTGACTGATCGGTCGTGCCGGGTGCGCCGTCTTTTGGTGTCGTGATGCCCATTGTGGTTCCTCCTTGGTTGGAAACAGGGAAACCGAAAAGATCATCAACTGTTCCCGCGGCAACACTTTCGCGTAAAGCGGCTTACCGTAGCGAGGCGAGCGTTGCGCAGCAGAAAGCAAGCAAGGTGACTGCGGCATTGACCGCGTGCGAATATTCCCATTGGGCGCGAAGGCTTTCCCAATTTTCCGGCTGCACGGTCCAGTTCTCCGTCGCCGCGTTTGCCGGCTGGGTGAAGACCATGAAGATGACGAGGTTGAGCGCGATCAGCGCCGCTGCCGCGACCGACAGCATCATGGCGGTTCCATCAACCCTGAGTGCCACGGCATTGCCGATATTCGCCAGAAGCGCCAGCGGTAAGAGGAGACCGACGACCCACCATCCGGTGTAAGCCTGTTGCGCAATGAAATAGTCCGCCTTCGTCATCCCGATCTTGTTTAGGAGCGCGAAGGCGTGCGCCGCAGGTGCTGCGAGCGCCAGGCCCGTTATGATGACGGCAAGGAATCTCATGGCGGATAAACTGGCCGCGAGGCGATGGGTTCCTGCAGAAAATATGGAACCGTGTCGTCCGCCGTCGGTTGACCAGAGGTCCACCACAAACATGGAACCGAAAATGAGCAAGACCAACGTTCGTAAACTTCAGAAACGCGCTGAACAGCAGGTCAAGAACACCAGCGCCGGCGGCCATCTCGGCGGCACCTATTTCGGGCAGCAACCGGACGGAAAAACCGTCTCGTCGACCACCAACGACAGCGCCAAAGCGCGGCCGAATGACGGAAGCAACTGAGTTGTTTCCGCCGCCACGCGAAAGAATCCTTTTGCGGATTACTTCATTCACGGCGCAGACGCGCCGTGGCTGGATGCCTGTGACATCCCTCGGGTCAACCCCGAAGCGTCATAGCCTTGACACTCCCAAAGCTGCAAGTGCCAGGGCTATTCCGGAAGCCAGCGCCCTCACCTGGTTCCAGACCTGCCATCGCTGCGAATAGTCCCGCCAGATATCCCGCGCCGCCGCGATGTCGCCAGGAACGGCAGTCGCGGCCAGTGCCTCGTTCATCGGCACGTTGACCATCAATGTGAGCATCAGCCCGAAAACCAGATAGATGGCCGCCGCCGCGCAGAACCAGAAAGCCGCCGCTCCGCGGCCGCTGAAATGCGCAGCTGCGGCAGTCAGCCCGAGAACGGCGGGCGTCAGGAAGAAGGCCGGGAAAAACACCGCGTTGCGGACCGACGCATTCATCGCCTGCATCGCTGCGATCGCCACCCGCGGGTCGGCCCGATCGAGCCCCCACATCGTCGAACAGACCCAGGCGTAGAAGAAGCCGAAGATCGCGCCTGAGAAGACGACCGATGTTACCGACAGTCCCAGAACAGTGCTGCGCATCGCTTTTCTCCGTACCGTATTATTTTGTACGCATTTACACAGGCGTATAACATTGTACGATTATCGTCAAGACGATGCGAGTGGCCGGAATGCGGGAAGACACGAAAACCAGGCGTCAAGCCGAGATCGAGACAGCGGCCTACGAGCTTCTGAAGGAAAGAGGCTACCGCAGCACGTCGATGCTCGACATCGCCAAGGCGGCGAAAGCCTCCAATGAAACGCTCTATCGCTGGTACGGCGACAAGAATGGCCTCTTCAAGACGATGGCCGAAAGCAATGCGAGGGCGACGAAAGCGGAGCTCAATACGGCGATAGCAGACGATGTGGATCCCCTGGAAACCCTCGGGCACGTCGCGCCGATCCTGCTTTCGATGCTGCTCGGCGACAAGGCGATCTCCCTGAACCGGGCCGCCGCCGCCGACGAAAGCGGCGAACTGGGAGCGACGATCGCCGCCGCCGGCCGCGATAGCATCTTTCCGCTGATCGAGAAGCTGGTCGGCCGCGGCCTTGAAACGGCAGCGCTCGCGGCGCCATCCGCAGGTGTGGCAGCCGAATGGTTTCTGAGCCTGCTGATCGGCGATCTGCAGATCAGGCGAGTGAACCGCACGCTGCCCGAACCGCCGGACGAGGATATCCGCGCGCGCGCCACCGCCGCCATGAGAGCATTCAGAAAGCTCTGCGGCGCGTAGAGCAATCCGAGTAAAGTGCTGTCACCACCCTGCCCGCGTGATCGATGCAGCCGCTATTGATCGGCGACGCCTTCGCTCTAGCTTCTGCTCGCGGCAGAGCCGCCGCGGGATACGATCTTTGGGCGAAGGCGGAGGGCGACGTGGCATCCTATTCGATTGACGATGCGATCCGGGAACTTGCCCCGGCTCTCGGCAAGGCGCCGGCAGGCGCGGTCAGCGGCGATTGGACCGCCACCACGATGCAGGCGGGGCATTCCTCCCGGACGGGCGGCTACCTCGATGCCGAGGGAAAGCATGTCCCGGAGGATTCCAGACATCCGCTCGACATCATCGCGAATGTCGTCGAAAAGCTCGAAGCCTCAGAGGTGCCGCGTTTCAACAAGGTGGTGATCCGCTGGAAGAAGCCGAAATTTCCCTTCATGCAGGCGAAGATCACGCTCGAAACCAGTTATGACCAGACGATCGTGCCGCGCGGCCCCGACGACCCGATCTACGAGACCGCTGCCGCCGCGCGGCGCGCCTTCTGGCAGAGCCGCGGCACGCTGCAGGAGGACTTCGCCGTCGAGCGCGGAACGGCCAATATTCACGCCCAGACAAAATGGTTCGGCCCGCATCGCCGCATCCTCGCCATCCATGCGCCGGGAAGGCTGACACTTGCCACCGACGGGCTGTCGACCCCCTGGGCCGGCATATCCGAACCGGAAAACGGCGTCGAATGCGAACTTTTCATGGAATTCGACGCCGCGACACTGGATGCGGCCGGGATCGAAAACTGGGCGAACCTGTTGATCAACATCGGCGACCTCGTGGCAGACGGTTATCGTGTCGCCCGCGATGTCGAGAAGCACGGCGCCATCCTGTTCTGCCGGCTGACCGAGGATTACCGCCCCATGACCCGCATTATGCTGAGTCGCGACGCAGGCCGGATCGACGGCCTGCCTTTCGGCTCCGTGCCGCTGATCCGGGCAACCCCGATCGCCGAAGCCGAAATCGAAGGGCAGGACCTTTCCGACGACTGGGGCGCTGCGGCCGCCCGCAACGCCCTGGCCAAACGCGGCATCAGATGATCTCAGCCGGATCGTCGCAATCCGGCGCGATCTTTTGCTATTCCTGGATGTCGGGTTCGACGACTCTCGCGAGGTTTCGCAGCGACTCCTGCCAGCCGAGATAACAAGCTTCGGGCGGAATGACGTCAGGCACGCCTGCCTGCACGATATCCACCTCGGTGCCGACCGAAACCTTCTTCAGCGTCACGGTGACTTCCATTTCGCCGGGCAGGTTGGGGTCCTCGAATTTGTCGGTGTAGCGCAGACGTTCGCCGGGGACGAGCTCGAGATATTCGCCGCCGAAGGCGTGGCTATTGCCCGTCGTGAAGTTGCGGAAGGACATTCTGAACGTGCCGCCGACAACCGGCTCCGAATGATGCACGGTGCAGAGGAAGCCGTTCGGCGGAAGCCACTTGGCAAGCGCGTCCGCCTCCAGGAATGCGCGATAGACTTTCTCCGGGCTGGTCGCCAGAACACGGTGCAGGCGTATGGTATTCGGCATGGTCGTGATCCTTTTGAATGGACGGAATGGACGAACCTAGGACGGGTGAGGCTTGGCCGATCCGACACCGGATCGAACTTTTCTTCAAGAAAAATTTCTTGGAGTGTCGTGGTTCAACCCGGCATCCCGAACTGCGGAAGATCGAGCCTTGCCCAGGTCAGCCGGCGCCGGGTGAACATCTGGACCCCCGGCTCGATCTCCTCGCGTTATGCTTTCGATGAGGATTTTTTCGTCGTCAGGCATCGATAGCTCCTTTGACAGCGATGTCGGGGACTTTGAAACCCATCGCAATCCACGCCGTGAGAAGTCTGCCATAGAAGCCGGCCGTCGCCAGTGCGCCGGAAGGCACGTCATCGGGCGCGCGCGCGCGATCGAGCGCATTCTGGGTCATCGTGCGCAATTGGAGGGGTGGAAGCTCGTCCTGCTTCCAGAGATTGCCGTAGAGGCTAAGCCAGTGACCACCCTTGAACTCCAGAAAAATGGGCGTGTTGCAGCAGGATGCCAGGACACGTCGCGTTGAAGCATTGGGGCCGAGGCGGAACTCTCTCAGGTTTTCGGTTCCGGCCAAAAGGCTGATCCGATCCTTGCGATAAAGCACGTAGCGCGTACCGCCATGGATCGTCCGGATCGCCTCCGGCAAGGGAAGCGACTCCAGCCTTCCGGCTGCGTCGCTGCAGCTCTTACAGTGGCATTCCGCGCTGATGATCGGGGCGCCGCGCACGTCGAGGTGAAAGGTTCCGCAGGCACACGTCAGATGGGTTGTCTTGTCGTTCATGACATCGCTCGCTGTTGAGGATCGCTGGATAGCCGCAAAATCAAACTAGACCGTTTAGTTCTGTTATAAGAACTAGACGGTTCAGTTTGATCGTGTCAAGTAGGGTTGGAGCGGAGATCGAGAATGTTGATACCGGGTATGAAAGCCGACCTGGCCCAGGGGCGGGCCGGCACTCGTTCGGAGCGCAAACAGGCGGCGATCGTCGGTGCCGCGGCCGAAGTCTTTCTGAGCACCGGTTATGCCGGAGCCAGCATGGACGAGATCGCCAGCCGGTCCGGCGTATCCAAGCAGACGGTCTACAAGCACTTCTCCAGCAAGGAGGCGCTGTTCGTCGCGGTACTCACCCAGATGACGGGAGAAGCAGATACCGCCGTTCACACCGGCCTCCCCCAGGTGGAGAACCGCGCTCAGCTGGAAGCCTATCTCCTTGACTACGCCGTCCGCCAGCTCACCATCGTCCTGACGCCCGGGCTGATGCAATTGCGCCGGCTCGTGATTGCGGAGGCGCAACGCTTCCCGGAACTCGCCAAGCTGCTTTACGCGCGCGGCCCTGCACGGGCGCTCGAGGTCATGGGCAGCGCTTTCGAACAATTGGCCAGCAAGAAGCTGCTGCAGTTCTCCGATGCAATGGTGGCCGCATCACAGTTCAACTGGCTGGTGATGGCCGACCCCGTCAACCGGATCATGATGCTGGGCGATGCGGCCATTCCGACCAAGCAGCAGATCTACCGACACGCCGAGGCGGCCGTCGCCACGTTCCTGGCGGCATTTCTGCATCCAGATAGGCGATGAACGCCGTCGAAAGTCGGGTATCACAGCGGCAATGACTTGAATTTTCCGCACGTGCCAATAGGCCGGCGGTCACAAAGCCGCCGCTCAATCGTCAGAAAATCGCCCCGTTACCGCCGCACCGTGCCCTCTTAAAGGTTCCATCGTCGTGACCTCGCCCGGCCTTCGAGCGGCTGAGCGATCGACCGAGGCGGTCTTGCTGCCGATCAAATCATGCACTTGAAGAGGAATGAATATGATCACTCGCTACACATCTGTCGCAACATTGAGCGCGGCAGTCTTCAGTCTGCTTGCTTTCAGCCCGGCATCCGCTGTCGACATGGCCCAGGCGCAACAGCAGCCTGCACAGCCGCCGATGCAGGAACAGCCCGGCGGCAACGGTGCGAGCGCGCCCGTCAGCGACCAGAAAATCGAGGCCTTCGCCGTTGCCTATCTGCAGGTCGACAAGGTGAGACAGGAATATTCGGCCAAGATCGGCGCGACGAAAGACGAGGCTGCCAAGCAGCAGTTGCAGGAAGAAGCCAAGAAGCAGATGGTCGATACCGTCCAAGCCTCTCCCGACATCTCCGTCGAGGAATATTCGTCGATCCTGACGGCCGCGCAGAGCGACCCGGCTCTGGCCAAGAAGGTACTGGAAAAGATCGGTACGCCGCCGCCGGGCCAGCAACAGCAGCCGCAGCAGGGCCAGCAGCAGCCGCAGCAATAGGCTGCGCGGGGCGTACTAAGTCGCTACGAATAGGCAGCAGTGCCCGCCATTTGCCGGGCCCTGCTGTCCATCTCGGCAGTCGACGAAGAGATCGGCTGGAACAGGATGTCGTCCGAAAATCGCTCACACTTTTCGGCATGGTGCTCTGGTTCAGTATTGCGACCCGCTCTTGTTGTTCAGGTCGTGCCGTTCGGTGCCTGTCAGTGGCGGGTTGAAGATGCTGACGAGAATGAGATCCTGATCCTTGCCGCCGCGCAGATAATGCCGGTCGTGTTTGTCGAGCACATAGATATCGCCGGCGCGGATCGGAAAGACGTTGCCGTCCATATCCTCCACTTCGCCCTCGCCCTTGATGCAGTAACAGGCTTCCAGGTGATTGCGGTACTGAAGCAGGGCCTCGCTTCCGGCGCCGATCTGCTGCACGACGAATCCGTCCGATGGCTGGAAGGAATGGTTCCGCAAGGCCGGCCAGAAAGCGCCGGAGCCGCTTCGATGCCCGATATTCCAGGATTTCAACATGCTGGCGACGGCCGTAATCGCCGGCCATGGCGTGGCGCTCTGCCCTGTCGAGGTGTTCCGCCGCGAGATCCAACACGGCGATCTGCTGGTACTTTCCGCCATCGCGACGGCAGAGAACCAGGGCTATTACGTCATATCGAACAGCTGGGCGAAAAAACCGGTCCACCGCTTTATCGACTGGTTCATGACGGAGTGCGGATCGGCAGCGTGAGATCCGCTACCCGCGGCTCATCGAAAGGTCGCTGCCGAGACGATGGCTGCAAACGGGCCGCGGTAATAAAGAGGTGGCATAAGCCCATCCTTGCGCGAGTTGGGTAGAGGTTGGGGATTGTTAATCAGAAATGCCTAATGTAAATCTTGGCGTGCACAAGTTGTGTGGAAGCTAATTTGCTACAATATCTGGTTATGACACGAGACTGGGGAGGGCCTCGTACATGCGGAAAATTCGTGCGGCCCCCACTGGAGAAACAGAGGCAAAAACATTGAGCTCGATCGACCGGCTCTTGTTCTTTGACCGCGATTTCAATCCCGTCGAGAATTTGCTGGGCAATGAGCTGCCTGCTTCTGTCAAACCAGCAGCGTCGTTTTGGGAGCATTTTCCAGAATTGGATAAATCGGCGATTACACTCGCCCTCCGTTCATTGGGCGACAGTGCCCAGCCCCTGCGAATATCGGGTGATCTTGGCGCGCCAGCGTCGCACGGACTGACGATCTATCGGATCGGAGATCTGTTTGCCGTGGTTCGGTCCGAGGAATCTATCGATGATGAGCGCGCAACCCTTTTGCATCTGGCCACCCACGATCCGCTCACTGGACTGCCGAACCGGCGCCAGTTCAGCGAGGACCTCGCTGTGTTGTTACGGGAGACCGCGGGCTCGGACGAGACCCTGTCCCTGATGCAACTCGATCTTGACGATTTCAAACCCGTTAACGACACGCTTGGGCATCCGGCCGGCGACAAGCTTCTTCAGCTCGCGGCAAGCCGCATTCAAGGGTGCCTGAACAAGGATGACAGAGCCTATCGACTGGCGGGTGACGAATTCACCGTCATATCAAGGGGCCCGGGCCATCCCGCCAAAGGACACCAGCTAGCAGAAGCTTTGATTGATGCATTCAAGAAACCCTTCACGATAGATGGCATCGCGCTATTTGTCGGTGCCAGCATCGGCATATCTGCTGCTCCAGCGGACGGTACAACTCCGGAGCAGCTGATGAAGGCATCCGACGTCGCACTCTACGCCGCGAAGAAGGACGGGCGCGGTCGCGCAAGACCGTTTGATCCTTCAATGCTCGAGTTGCTGGAACAACGCGAACTGCTGCGCCGCAGTCTTCGTATGGCGCTGGTCCAACAACAATTCTCTATTGAGTACCAACCCATCGCCGAGGGCGGTTGCATTGTCGGCTTCGAAGCATTGCTGAGATGGCACCACCCCCTCCTTGGGAAAATTCCACCAACGGCATTTATTCCGATGGCCGAAGCCGATGGAATGATGCCGGAAATAGGCGCGTGGGTTTTGGAGCAGGCATGTCGCGAGGCGATGAAGTGGCCGGAGAACTATATCGTCGCCGTCAATCTGTCCCCAGCTGAATTCCTGACAAGCGGCCTCACCGATCGGATCTCCCAGACGTTGGACCTGGTCGGCTTGCCGCCCGACCGTCTGGAGCTTGAGATAACCGAAAGCGTGTTGCTTGAGCGCACCGTCAACAACATCGACACACTGAATACCCTCAACGTGCTGGGGATACGAATCTCGCTCGATGACTTCGGTACCGAATATTCTTCGCTCAGCTATCTGAAGACATTCCCTTTCGACACGATCAAGATCGACAAATATTTTATCACCGATCTCGAAAGCGATCTGAAAAGCCAAGCAATCGTCCGCTGCATCGTCAACCTCGCCCACGACCTCGATATGCAGGTGACGGCCGAAGGGGTCGAGACGCCAGGTCAGGCGGAATGGCTGCGCAGTGTGGGCTGCGATAGGCTTCAAGGCTATCTGGTGAGCAGGCCGCTTCCGGTCGAGGCGATCGGCGAGTTCATCAACCGGGCTGAAACATCCGTGAGCCACGCGCTGGTATAACAAACGAGCGATTTTTCGCCGTGCTCGTGAGGACATCTGACGCTCCAGACAACTGATGGAGGCTGTATTGGAAGAGGAAGCATCTGGCTTCGATGACCATGCATTGGCGCCGATGGTATCGCTGGAACTGAACGTTGCGACGTTCAAATCTCAGTGGGAGTTTTGCGATAGGATTACCGAATATCTCTCAGACATTCTCGGCCAAGGTCACAGCGATCCCGCTCGATATTCGAATTTTCTTTCCGTCGCGGCCAACGAGCTCGTTGAAATTGCCTTCCGCTCGACGAGTGAGCCGGGAAGGATAAGTTTCAGTCTCTATCGGAGCGCGACGTTCAACCGGCTGAGAATTGCCTTTGCCCGCGAGGACCGCGAGAGCACGAGTATGGGATCAAGTGAACGCCAGTCTCTACCGGGCGCCGGGTCTGGCCTGAAGTCCGACGGGACGATTTTGCTCAGAGATCTGGCAACCATATTCCGCGCCGTTATCCGAATTGAACAAGACGGCGCCCGCGGGATGCAAATCATCGCGGATTTCCCCTCGGCCGAGGATTTCCAATGACCCTGCTTGCCCGCCCCTTCACCGTCCATTTTGATCCGACAAATCAGGAGCTGTTGCTGTCCGGCAAGATGCGGCCGGAAAGCCCCGACGAGATTGCCGATGCCCTTGAGCTTGTGCAGCAAAGTTTGGAAAAATACAGCGGCGTCGTTTACCTCAATGTCAAACGTCTGACGCATATCAACATGACGGCGTTCGCAGCCCTTTCCGAGGTGCTCGCGGCAAGCTGCCGGACCAGGCCGGAACGGAAGATCGTCATCGTTACGTCGAGCGTGGTGGCTTGGTCGACCTCGTTGTTCCAGACCTTGGCGGCAGCACAACCAAACCTGTCGGTTGAAGTCTACGATTCGGCGTTTTATCCAGGCCAGAGCTTTGTCGAGGATGAGAGCTTCATTCCTATTCTGCGCACCCAGACGAAAATGACATGGCGGCACGAACGCGAACTGTTGCCTCGCCATGGTCTGCGCAATGGTCTTGCCGTCGCGGACATCTGTTGCGGAATTGGTGATTTCGCAGCCTTGCTTCAACGCGAATTTAAACCCACACGCCTTGTTGCCCTGGACCATTCCGTTCGTAGCCTCGAATATGCTCGCAGGGTCGCTGCCGACTTCGATCTGCAGGGGATAGAGTATACCTATGGCGACGCCTCTCAGATGCTGCTTCGGGAAAATCAATTCGACTTCGTGACCTGCCGACATTCGCTGCAGATTTTCAACCGTCCCGAGATGCTGCTGCGGGAGCTTTACCGCATCTGCAAGCCCGGCGGCCGTGTCTACATCACCAACGAGAAAAATTCGCATTGTCTGGGCGAGCCACATGCTGAATCCATAAAATGGACTTACGAGGAAGTCGCCAAACTGTTCAAGCACTTCGACATGGATGTCGAGATGGGACCGAAAAGCCGCCATCTCCTTGCCGACGCGGGGTTTGATAACATCAAGGTCGATTGCTTTATGGTCACCAATCTTGACGGCGATCCCCAGGATTTCGCAGACATCATCGAAGCTTGGGAAAATGTCTATGCAGGTGAGATGGCCGTTCGACGGGGCGACTCATCAGATTTCATTCGCAGGTTCCGGCAAGGATTCAAGGATCATGTCTTTGCTGCTCTTCACCCCAAGGGTTATGCAGGCTGGCCGATCTGGGCAGCTTCCGGCCGAAAGCCGCTGTGATGGAGGGGAGATCATCAAAGAGGTCGGCAAGACTAGGCTCGTTTCGGGCAAAGTTCATCTTGGTAGTCGGTGGCGCTGTCCTCTTTGATTTGCTGGTCAGCGGTGGGCTGGCACTTTGGAATGTTCAGAGACTGTCGCGCGACGCCACCCTCGAAGTCGGACAGGGTCTGGAAGCGGCAAGCCAGGAATACATCCGCACATATGCCGATTCCACCGCAGCACAGGTGAGTTTGCTCCTGCGGCAGGTTCACAACGACGTCAGCACCTTGGCGGGTGTACTTCAGGCGCAGATCGACGATCCCGAGCGTAATTCCGATGTCGGCGCGGCGATCGCCCGCACATCTCCCGGCAGCGTAAGCCTCTCTTACGATCAAAAGGCGAACTGGTCTCAGAACGTTCCGGGCTCAGTCTCCGTTGTCAGCGTCTGGAGTTACTTGCTCGGAGTAGACCACAACCCAAGACCCGACGTTCAGACCGATATCCGGACCAGCGCGGTTCTGGACCTTGTTGCGCCGAGCTTGCTGCAGCACGGTGCTTCAAAGCTGCAGATGTATTACATCGGATCGAAAGAACGGCCAATCTTCAGAACAGCGCCCTATACCGACCAGGCTCAGACCTTCGACCGCCTTTATCCTGGTCATAACGAGGCCAATTTCTGGGACTTCTTTTTTCCCGGACTTTATGAGTCCTGGCAGGGCTGGGCCAAGGATATGAAAACGCGGCCGGTCGCGGACGATATAACCCAGACAGCACCCTATACGGACGCGATTACCGGGAAACTGATCGTTTCTTTCTTTCAACCACTATGGACAGCCGACAGGAAGGATGTCGCCGGGACGGCTGGCGCGGACATCACACTCGATCAGCTCGCGCAGACTGTTGAAAATGTGAAAGTGGCTCAGTCCGGCTTTGGATTTCTCGCTATGTCCGACGGAAACGTTGTGGCGATCAACAGCACAGGCGAAAAAACCCTCGGTCTGCGTTCTGCGAGCGATGCGAGCGGAAGCGGAGTGACCGGACTGGAACGCTCCCTGAAGGGAAGCTCCCAGCCTGCGATAGCAAAACTGGCCCTTGATCGCGAACTGGGCATCCAACATTTGTTGTTGCAGCAGGAGGGTAACGAGGTCCCCTATATCGTTATCGTCAAGAAACTCCCCGCGACCAATCTCTGGTCCAGCGGCCCGGTTCGGCAAGAGGCGATGTCTCTTGGAGTGGTTGTGCCTGAACGAGAAATCCAGGCCTCCCTCTATGCGGCCCAAGCCAAAATTTCGGAAGCTACCAACCGGATCGTGATCTACCAAATCCTGGCGATCCTAATGTCACTGCTTGTTGTGGCTATAGCAGTAATTGCGGCTTCGAAACGAATAACGAGCGGAATTAGTGCACTTGCAGATGCCGCCAAACGGATTCAGGCGAAGGATTATTCGGTCAGGGTGGCCATAACAAGCAAAGATGAGGTCGGCGAGGCTGGTGAAGCATTCAACCGGATGGCCGAACAGATCAGCTATCACACGGAAAATCTCGAGCAGCTTGTCGAAGAGCGAACGGCTCAAATCGAAGATGCAAAGGAAGAGATTTCGACGCTGAACGCACAGCTCCAGCGAGAAAATAGACGTCTCGGAACAGAGCTGGCCGTCGCCGAGAGGATCCAGCTCATGGTTCTTCCGCTGCACCAGGAGCTTGAGGAATTTCAGGCCCTTGAGATCGCAGCCTATATGAGACCTGCAGAAGAAGTCGGCGGCGATTATTACGACGTATTGAAGAACGGAAGCCGATTGAAGATTGGCATCGGCGACGTCACCGGACACGGGCTCGAAAGCGGCGTGCTGATGCTGATGGTTCAGTCCGTCGCGCGCGCGCTGCAGGAAGCCGGAAACACCGATGCAGTCAAATTTCTCACCGACCTGAACAGCGCCCTGTTTAAAAATATCGTGAGAACTAAAATCGATAAGCATCTCACTCTGGCGTTTCTTGACTATGACGGCAAAGAGATGATCCTGTCGGGACAACACGAGGAAGTTGTCGTCGTGCGGGCGAACGGCGAGGTCGAGCGCATAGACACCATGGATCTGGGTATACCGATCGGGCTGGAAGCCGATATTTCTGCCTTCATTAAAACCCGTGAAATAACCTTCGAGACGGGAGACCTCATACTCCTGCACACGGACGGCGTAACAGAAGCCGAAAACGACGCGGGAGAACTGTTTGGCATCGAGCGCCTGTGCCGCGAAGCACTGCGCTTGAAGGACCAGAGCGCTGAGAAAGTCGTCGCCGGAATTATAGCGACATTAATGCTCTTCATCGGATCGCAGAAGATTTACGACGACATCACGCTTCTCGCAGTGCGACATAGGTGAGACATGACGCCAACGGTATATGGTATCGAATCTCTGGCGGGCATAAGCTTGGATTTAAGCACTCGCCTCACGTTGAGCGACGGACCGCTTCAGCTTGGGTGGAAGCACTCAGGAATGACTTCGGACTTTATAGCGGAAGTCATGGCTCTGCGGTATTCCCGTTCAAGGAAAGATTACGTGCAGGCGCATCATGACATCGGATATCTCAGCAATGAGTTGATCGAAAATGCCGTTAAGTTTCGACAGCCTGGGGAGATCCTCATTGAAGCCGGCATATTCGACGGTACTTTTTTAATAAGGGTGAAGAACACGATCGATGGCGTGACATCGTCTCGCTTTCAGCAACTGCTGCATCGCCTTCAATCGAGGGACCCCGGCGAACTTCTTCTTGAGCAAATCGAAACCAATGCCATATCGGCAGAAAGCGGTTCGGGCTTGGGGTTACTGACCCTTCTGAGCGATTACGATGCAAAAATGGCATGGGCATTCGAAGGGAAAGATAACCAGCGTATCATACTGACGACGACTGCAGCAGTGGCGATGCCGCCCCCCTCCAATCTGTGAGCGAAGAATGGAAATCAGCGACGAAAACTTCCGCGTATGGGCTGAGAAAAACGAAGTCTATTTCGATGGCGTATTCCGGCTGGCAGGACCGGACGCCTATGCGCCTATTTACTCACTGGTATCCGGCCTGCTCCATGAGGGGCACAAACAGGTGACGTTCAACCTGACGGGTCTCGAGTTCCTCAATTCCTCCGGCATAAATCTCCTGGCCAAGCTGACGATTGAAGCCAGAAAGATGGACAGCCTCCTGCTCGTCGTCAAAGGCACCAATCAATATCCCTGGCAAGCGAAGTCCCTGCCGAATCTCAAGAAGTTACACCCGCTACTCGATTTGCGCTTGGCGTGAGTCTCTTTCGGAGGTGCCCTACGAACTGAGACGGATTCGCCGCCGCCATGTTGCACCCCTCCCGCGACGCGTCGGCAGACGAGACAGCTGGAAAACACGAACAACAATCAGCTCAATCCGATAATGCAAGGATTCGTTAAGTATTTGACGCCGCTTAGGACCATAGCCGGGATCGGCATCGGACCTCGGTCCGATGTGCGATGCGCGATCTCCGTCTAACCTCTCGAACATGCTCAAGCTGTGCATCTAAGCTGCGCTTGATCTGATTTGGAGGAAAACATGCGGATAGCAACCTTAACGTCCTTGGCCGTGCTCTCGCTGGCTGTTGCGGCAAGCCCGATAACCATTGCCGGGAGCGACATTGCCGCGCTGGCAAAAGACGGTGGGAACGGCGGGGGAAATGGCGGTGGCAACGGGGGCGGTCATGGCGGAGGCAACGGAAATAGCGGCAGTCATGGCAACGGCAGCCAGGGTAGCGGTTCAACCCATGGCAGCTCCAAATCTCAAAGCGTGAAAGGCAAGTCCAGCGAGGCGGCAAGCAAGTCCAAGTCCGCGAAGGCTGACGAGACCAAAAAGGTTACGAAAGAGAAAAACCTGTCGGCGCAGCTAGCAGGCCTGAACTCCTTGAAGCGGAATTACCGGGCGCTGATGCATACGTCGGACCCGCGCATGACCGCCATCGCGGCCTATGCCATGGCTTATGCCCAGTATGAACTCGACAACGGAATCGAGCCCGCGGCCGATGACCCTCTGTTGGGGGATGAGGCCCTCGAGGACGCATTGGCTTCCGCAACGAAAACCGGTGAAGTCAGTCCGGCGGTTCTGGACCAGGCCAAAACCATCCTCGGGGTTGGCGACGCAAATGGAAAGATCGATCAAATTCGCACCTCGCTGGAGAACGCCGCGCCGGCGACATCAGACGAATAGCCGCGATTTCAGGTGCGAGCAGTGTGGAGCTGACAAGTATAGCTCCGCACTAAATTAAGAGAGCATTTCCGTTTTGTTTGAGTGCGGAAATGCTCTTTTTTTGACATTCGCGCACACTCAACCAGGCGGATGAAGAGCACGAGCCGCTCGCTAACCGATGCCGATCGGATCAAGGCAGGTTAGCCGCCGCCTCTGCCTTGCGCGTGAAAGCCGCCTCACCCGCGAGTTCGATGATCGCGCAGCCGTAGCCTTCGAGATCGAGCCTGCCGGCAACGGGCTTTTCGTCATCGAGGAGATCACGGCCAGCGGGAACGCCGCCAATGGCGGCCGGCTGGTCGGTATAGTTCTGGATGAACAGCAACCGGCGGTCGTCATTCATCCGCATGGTCACCTCGACGCCCTCGGGAAGGTCGCCGATCAGCGGCTCGATGCCGACGGGTGCAAATAGCCGCTCGGCAAGCGCTGCCGTCAGATCCGGGGTGAGATAGGTGCCGACATAGACCACCTGCCCCTTGCCGAGCTCGCGCGACGTCGCCATCGGCTGGCCCTCGGCATAGCGGTTGGACCAGGCCGCAACCACCTCGACATCGCTTGCGATCGCCAGGTTTTCATAGAAATAGCCGCCGACCAGTTCGCGGTTGCCGATCTTGAAGCGGCGTTCGCGGTGGCGCGATTCCGCCGGCTTGTTGGGCGGAATGACAAGCCCGCCCGAACGTTCCATCACATCGAAAAGCCCATTGGCGCCCGGGGCGGCGAGACGGCCGAAATCCTCGACACGTACGCCTGTGAGCTGCGACAGCGAGGTGCCGGGCGCGGTCTCGCGGATGACGTGGTTGTCTTCGTTGCGCGTGCCGGTGCGCGCGCCGATGACGACGGTGCCGCCCTGCTCGGCGAAGGATTTCAGCCTCTCGGTCCATTCGTCCTTCCACATCACCCAATGGGGCACATAGAGCAGCTTCAGCTTGGAAAGATCGTCCTCGGGATGAATGAAGCCGCAGGCAATGCCGCGGTCGTAGCAATATTGATGCAGCAGGATCGCATCGTCCTGTGGGCTCGGCAGGCCGATCGGATACGTCTTGTGGGCTTCCTGATTGTCGAAGTCGGAGCCGGCAATGCCGACATCCATGCGCACATGGGTGCCGAGGATCTTGGGCGCTAGCGCGGTCATCTCGGTTGCGAAGCGTTTCGCCTCGTCATAGCGATGGCGGGCGACATCATCGTGGTCGATGATGCCCATCCAATAGATCTCGGCGCCGAAATGGGCAGGGCGCCAGCGGAAGAACATCAACCCGTCGGCGCCATGGGCGACCGACGAAAGCGCCATGCGGCGCAGTTCGCCCGGTTCCGGCGTCAGCGTGCAGAAGCCCGGTTGGCTGCCGAAGCCCGACTGCTGCTCAGGCACGATGTAGTTGCCGGAGAAGCCGCGGCAGATATCGAGGTGCAGCGCCTGGACCTTGGCATGGTTTCCGAGCCGCTGGAACTCGTCATAGAGCATCGGATAGATGTCGTAGCCGACGAAATCGAGATCCGTGCTGAACTGGCCACGAAAATCGATATCCCTCAAGCCGCCGAGATTGTGGAAGACGAACCAGGAAGGCTTCACGGCGCGCAGGATCTCGACCTGATCGTGCTGGAAGCGTGCCGTCGAGAAGGCGAGGAAGCGGTGATAATCCTGCAGATGGCCGGGGCTCGGGAAGGTCGGGCCGAACTCGATCGGCAGCACCACCTGGTCGAAACTGTCATAGGCAGTCGCCCAGAAATCGCCGCCCCATGCCGTATTGAGCTTGCCGATCTCGCCATATCTGCCGGCAAGAAAGGCCTGGAATTCGGTGAGCGTTGCCTTCGAAAAGCTCTCCGGCATGCTGGTGTTCAGCTCGTTATCGGTCTGCCAGCCGACGACAAAAGGATTGTCGCGATAATGCTCGGCCATCGCTTTGGTGATGCGCCGGCTATGTTCGCGAAAGACCGGACTTGCCGTGTCGCAATGCTGGCGCGAGCCATGGCTCATCGGCCGGCCCTTGCCATCGACCCTTAAGATCTCCGGATGCGCCACGGTCAGCCAGCGCGGCGGCGTTGCCGTCGGCGTGCACATGATCGTGTCGATGCCGTAGCGTCCGAGCATGGCGATGGCACGGTCGAACAGGTCGAAATCGAAGGTGCCGAGCGTCGGCTCTAGAATATGCCAGGCGAATTCGGCCATTCTGACCACGTTGAAGCCGGCCTTCGCCATGCGCTCGGCGTCGCGCTCCCAGTAGCTTTCATCGACGTGCTCGGGATAATGCGGGGCGCCGACGAGGAAGCGGTCGGTGTTGACGGGGTTCCATACGGAGAGAGTCTTGTCGGACACGGTGATGTTTCCTGTGATTATCTGTCGAGGGTCGTCTTGCGGGCGCTGATCGTGCGTCCGCCATCGGGTGAGAAGAGATAAAGTTCGTTGGCGTCGAGCTTCAGCGCCACGTTCTGGTCGGCGGCAAAAGGCGCGACGTAGCTCAGCTGCACCGTGATGTTGCCGGTGCCGCTTTCCGAGGCGATGGTCCTGAGATTGCCGGCATCGACATAGAGAATGGTTTCGCGCCCGAGATGCTCGACCAGCCGGACCGCACCGTTGATCGCCCCGCCCTGCGCCCCGTCGGCGACCATCGATATGTTTTCCGGCCTCACACCGAGCGTCAGGCTGGTGCCCTTCGCCAGCACCGTCGCCTCCGCCAGTTCCACCGTCACCGGCACGAGGCCCGGTGCGGAGACCGTGACATTGCGGCCGGACACCTCGTCGACGGTAACGCCGAGGAAGTTCATCCGCGGGGCGCCCAGAAAGCCCGCGACGAAGAGATTGTCTGGGTTGCGGTAGAGTTCGAGCGGCGAGCCGACCTGCTCGATCATCCCCTGGTTCAAGACGACGATCCGGCTTGCCATGGTCATGGCCTCCACCTGGTCGTGGGTGACATAGACCATGGTGGCGCCGAGTTCGGCGTGCAGGCTGCTGAGTTCGACACGCATCTGGGTTCGAAGTGCCGCATCGAGGTTCGACAGCGGTTCGTCGAAGAGGAAGACGTCGGGCGAACGGGTGATCGCCCGGCCGATCGCCACGCGCTGCCGCTGCCCGCCGGAGAGCTGCTTCGGCCGTTTCCCCAGTTGGTCGGTGATCCTCAGGATCTTGGCTGCGCGCGCCACCGCCGCCTCGATCTCGGCCTTCGGGCGCTTTGCCATGCGCAAGCCGAAGCCCATGTTCTCCGCCACTGTCATATGCGGATAGAGCGCATAGGACTGGAAAACCATGGCAATGCCGCGATCCCCTGGCTCCTGTTTGCTGACGTCGCGGCCGTTGATCAGGATCTGGCCGGAGGAGATCTCCTCCAGGCCGGCGATCGTCTTCAAAAGCGTGGACTTGCCGCAGCCGGAGGGGCCAACCATGACGATGAACTCGCCTTGCGCGACGGAAAGATCGATGCCGCGCAGCGCGTGATAGGCGCCGTAATTCTTGTTGATCTGTCGGAGTTCGAGACTGGTCATGCGTCCTGGCTCTCTGCTGTTGAAATCGGAACTTCCAAGGGCCTGTTGTCGAGATCGCTCATCCCTTCACCGCGCCCATCGTCAGACCGGCGATGAAGTGCCGCTGCATCAGGAAGAACATGACGACGGGCGGCACGGCGACGACGATGGTGCCGGCGGAAATCAGGTTCCAGGCCGAGACCCACTCGCCGCGAAGATTGGCAAGGCCGGCAGTCACAGGTTTGACGGAGTCGCTGACGGTCAGCACCACGGCCCAGAAGTAATCGTTCCAGATGAAGGTGAAGATCAGGATGGCGAGTGCGGCAAGAGCCGGACGCACCAGCGGGATCGCCACATGCCATAGCGTCTGGAAGGGAGACGCCCCCTCGGCGCGCGCCGCCTGGAACAGCTCGTCGGGCAGTGCGGCGATGAAATTGCGCATGAACAGTGTCGCAAAGCCGGTCTGGAAGGCAACGTGGAAGATGATCAGCGCAGCCGTCGTATCGATCAGGTCGAGCCGAACCATCAGGTCGCGCACCGGGATCATCATGATCTGGTGCGGCAGGAAATTGCCGCCGACGAACAGCGCGAAGATCAGCATGTTGCCGGGAAAGCGATAGCGCGACAGCACGTAGCCGGCGAGTGTGGAGAGCACCAGCACGCCGATCACTGAGGGAATGGTGATCGTCAGGCTGTTGAGGAAGTAGCGGGCCATCGGCGTCTGCGTGAAGACATCAGTATAATTGTCGATGACGCCGATGCCGGTCGGCCATCCCCACAGATTGCCACCCATCACATCCTCGGTCGAGCGGAACGAGGTGAGGATGATCGCAAACAGCGGGCAGAGCCAGAGCAGCAGGACGATGACGACGGCGAGCACGTAGAGGCGGCGCTGCCAGATGGCGACATCGGGAATGGGACGAGGATACATCAGCCTCCCCTTTCTTCGGTGTGGATGATGCGGCTGAGATACCAAACGATGAAGACGGCCATGATCACGAACAGCACCGAGGCGATCGCCGCGCCGTAACCGAAGCGGTAGGAGAAGATCGACTGTTCGAACATCTGATAGGCGAGAACCGAAGACGAACCGAAAGGGCCGCCATTCGTCATCACCGACACCATGTCGAAGGACCTGAGCGCCCCGACGACGGTGACGGCAATGGCGATGAAGGTAACCTGGGTCAGCTGCGGCAGCACGATGTGCCGCAACATGTTCCAGCCCCTTGCCCCGTCGACGCGCCCTGCCCCGATCAGCTCTTCGCTCAAATTGTTGAGGCCGGCGAGATAGAGCACCATGCAGAAGGTGATCTGCGGCCAGAGCGCGGCAATCACGATGGCGAAGGTGACGAAATGCTCGTCGGAGAGAACCGCCGGCGCCGTCGCCCCGAACGCCCTGAAAATCAGCGCCAGCAACCCGAACTCCGGCGTATAGACCCAGGTGAAGACGACGCCGACCGTCACCGAGGCAAGCACCAGCGGAATGAAGAACAGCGACTTCAGGAAGCGCATGCCGCGGATTTTCTGGTTGACCAGCAGCGCGATGGCGAGCCCGAGAGGTGGTGCCGCCATGAACATCACCAGCCAGATCAGGTTGTTCTTCAGCGACACGTAGAATTGCGGATCGTTGTAAAGCTCGACGTAATTGCCGAAGCCGATCCACACCATCGGGCCGAAGCCATCCCAGTCGTGCAGGCTGATCCAGAGACTTCTGACCGCCGACAGCAGGATGACCGTGAAGAACAGCACGATCGCGGGCGCGATGAGCAAAGTCGGGGTAAGCCACCAACGCTGGCGGCGCCATAACATCAACATCTCAGGAGCCTCATTTACGGCAAAAAGCAAGTGGCGACCTGCCCCTCATCCGGCTGCCGCCACCTTCTCCCCGTAAACGGGGCGAAGGGATATGCAGCAACCTCTCGGTTCCCCACCGGCCTCCCGTATGACCCGTCCCCTCGCCCCGTTTACGGGGGTCCGAAGGACGGGGCGAGACCCGTGGCTCGACCCCGGTAGAGTTAGGGTAAGGGGCAGCATCAAGGCGAAGAACTAGGCCTGGGCCGACCCCCGCCCCTTAAATCTTGTAAATCCGCTTACGCGTGCCTTCGAGCCGCGTCAGGATCGCCTTGCGCCGGTCGGGCTTGGCCATGAACTCCTGGAAGCCGACGAGGCCAGCCTGGGCCATGTCGGGGTCGCTGTCGCGGTCGTAATATTGCGACGTGCCCTGCACCGTCTTCATCGTCTCGACGGCGACGTTGACCAGCGGATCCTTGCTCGGCGGCAGGTCGTTGCGTGGCGGCACGTTTCCGCCCGGCTCCAGATAGGCCGCCAGATTCTCCGGCTTGTAGAAATAGGCGAGAAAGTCGCGTGCGCCCTGCTTGTTCTTGGCCTTGGCGGGAATGTGGATCGAATTGACCGAGAATTCCTCGAAGTGGCCGACCTTGGCGTCGAGCACCGGGAAGGTTGCATAGGAGAGCTGCGGCAGATCTTCGGCGGTGAAAGCCGAGCGCAGGAAAGCGCCGAGGTTCATCATGCCGGCCTTCTTCTGCGCCAGCAGCGCCGCGGCCTCCTGCCAGCCGAAGGACGTATGGTTCTCCGTGAAGAACCCCTTCGAAATCATCGCCTCCCACTGGTCGAAAACCGCCGTCAACGCGGGATCGACATAGCTCATCTCGCCGTTCATCAGCGCCATATGCTTGTCGAGACCGTTGACGCGCAGGTTCATCTGGTCGAACCAGCCGGCCGCCGGCCACAATTCCTTGGTGCCGATCGCGACCGGCGTGATGCCCGCGGCCTTGCACTTGTCGCCATAGGCCATGAACTCGTCGGCCGTCTTCGGCACGGTCAGACCATGCTGCTCGAACACATCCTTGCGGTAGAACATGCCCCAGAGCGTGCCGCCGGTGGGAAGGCCATATTGCTTGCCCCCGTCGGTGACGGCGCCGGCCGTGGCACCCAGCACGTCCTTGTACTTCTCCTTCTCGAAAAGGTCGGAGATGTCGTCAAACAGGCCGCGCTTGACGAAGGCGCGCATGCGGTTGCCCGAAAACCAGGAGCAAATGTCAGGCGCGCCGGCGACGAGATAGTTGCGAATGGCCGTCTTGTGGGCCTCGTGGTCCATATTGTTGATGACGACGTTGACGCCGGCTTCCTTGCTGAAGCTCGCGGCGATCGCCTTCAGCGCGTCGAGCGCTGCGCCATTGTTTTCGGCCGAGATGATCGTGACCTCTTGGGCCTGCGCGATCGCAGGGATGGGAAAGCTGCCGCTGACCGCTGCGGCGGAAACCATGCCCGCGCCTTTCAGGAAGCTTCTGCGGGTCGTCGACGGAAATTGCTTCGAAAATGCCATTGAATTCCTCCCAGTTGATCGATCAAACACCACCTTCCCGGCACCTCCTCCACGAAGCGCTCGATCAGGTATTCAACGCTGCGATCCACCCGCGATCCCGGCATATAATCCGCCTAGCTCAGTTGATCGGCGGCCAAACTTATGCATAGATCGAACCAGCCTGCAATAATTAATTTACAAAATTAAGGAACTCAATCGTGAAGCTGAAAGGCGACCAGACCACGGCGAGAGCCATGAACCGACGCCTCATCCTCAATCTCCTCCGGCGCGAGGGGCCGAGGAGCCGCGCCGATATCGCCACCGTCATCGGCTTGAGCCCGGCCGCCGTCACCTTCGTCGTCGCAGACCTTTTGGAAGAAGGCATCGTCATCGAAGGGAAGACCGTACCCGGCCTCACCGGCCGCCGCCCGATTCCGGTGGATATCAATTACGAGCACGCGCTTGCCGTCGGCTTTAAGCTGATGGTGGATTCGGTAGAGTGCGTGGCAACCGACCTTGCCACCAACCCCGTCGCCGCCATGCGGGTAAGCCTCGACAGCCACGACCCCGATAAGGTCGCCGACCTGCTGGCCGGCACGGTTCCCGAACTGGTGAAGCTCGCCGGCCGGCCGAACGCCAAGCTCGCCGGCATCGGCATCTCCATGCCCGGCGTCATCAACCACGAACAGACGGCCTGCGTGCGCAGCTACCGATTCAAATGGGACAATGTCCCTCTCGCCTCACTGGTCGCCAGCCGCATCCCTGTACCGGTCTGGCTGGAAGACGACACCAATGCCTATGCCATTGCCCAGCAGCTCTTCGGGCTCGGCCGCCAGCATCGCAACATGGCCGTTCTGGCCGTCGGCGTCGGCATCAGCTGCGCACTCGTCATCGACGGCAAGCTCTATCGCGGTGCCAATGGTGCTGCCGGCAAATTCGGCCACACGCTTTACGAGGAGAACGGCCGGCTCTGCGAATGCGGCAAGCGCGGCTGTCTGATGGCCTATCACTCCGAAGCCTCGATGCTCCGGCGCTGGCGGGAAGCGACCGGCCGCGAGCAACTGGGACTGCCGGAACTGACGGCTGCGCTCGCATCAGGTGATGCCGCGGCCCTCGCCCTCGTTGCCGATTCCGGCCGTAGCATCGGCACCGCCCTTGCCAATCTCGTCAACATTACCGATCCCGAAGTCATCGTCGCCGGCGGCGAAGCCGTCTCCCTCGGCGACCCTTTCCTGACGCCGCTGCGCGAAGCGCTTTCCGCCCGGACCTTCCGAACCGCCCCGCCGCTCTTGCCCGACTGGGAGGACAATTCCTGGGCCCGGGGTGCCGCCGCCCTGGTCACCCAGAAAATATTCGACTTCGAGTCCTCCGGCGGCATCACCGACATTGCCAATCTTACCGGCGTGAGACCCGTGGACTCATCGTCGGCCGCCTAACTCAGGCAATGGCGTCACCCACGTTCCCTCATTCCTGTGCTTGTCACAGGAATCCAGCCACGGCGCGTCCGCGCCGTGATTGACTCTGCTGCAGGAACACGTCTCCCGCGCCCAGGGACCTGGGCTCGCTGGATCTCTGTGACGAGCACAGAGATGAGGGAGATTGGGTTGGCGTTCTCGCCAACCCGCACCGCCTCTAAATAGGATCACGTCAGAGCAGCCTCACGACCGATCACGCCGCAGGATACACTGGCTTACAAAAATAGGGGTCCGCAGACACATCCCTGGTTCAATGATCGACTTAAATCCCGATACGGCCAATCGGTCGGAAATGATTAATTCAGGAAGGATGACGACATGAAAATGATCCAGGCAATCGCGCTCGCCCTTGTTCTCGGCGGCGCAGTGACAGCACACGCGGAACAGCCGCTACAGCGCACTGATCTCATCAAGAACGATATCGATGTGCCCGGCCACGAGGTCGTCCAGGTGCGCGTCGATTTCGCGCCCGGCGTTCTCGCCCCCAGTCACTCGCATCCCGGCGAGGAGATCGCCTTCGTCATCGAAGGAACGCTGGAATACCAACTCGAGGGCAGGCAGCCGGTTACACTTAAAGCCGGCCAATCCTTGTTCATTCCCACGGGCGTCGCTCACTCTGCGAAGAATGTCGGCAGCGGCAAGGCGTCGGAACTGGCGACTTACATCGTTCGCAAAGGGGCGCCGCTCGTCGTGCCCGCCAAGTGAGCCTTTCGTATAACTAGTGATCAGGCCGGCACCACCTTTCTTCCCATTCCTGTGCTCGTCGCAGGAATGGAGGAAACGTGGATTTGGCTGCCATTGATAAGAATTGGCTTTGCCGACGCCGCCCCTGGACCCGCTTATTGGAAGAGGTTAGCTCGAAGGGCGCCCGAGCCAAATGGGGAAGACAGCCACGCCGCTTGCGTGGGAGCCGCCGTTTCACCCTTGCGGTCGCCTTCCATTCACGGCAGCATGTCCGTGTCCTCATCTAAACCTCTCACATCAGGAGGATTACCATGGCAGCCTCGGAGCGCCCCTCCTTTGTCGTCCACTGGAGCGAGATCGAACGGCCAGACGACTCGCACTATGACGATGACGACGAATTGATGAGCATCGGCGCGCCATTCGGACGCCATTTCGGCCTGGCGAAATTGGGCATTCATCACGAGCGCTTGCCGCCTGGCCGGCGCACATCCTTTCCGCATGCCGAGAGCGCCGAGGAAGAATTCGTCTATGTCATCGAAGGCGCGCCCGACGTCTGGCTCGATGGCCATCTCCATCGGCTGAAGCCCGGCGACGCCGTCGGATTTTCTGCCGGCACCGGGATCGCCCATAGTTTCCTCAACAACACGCAAGCCGAGGTGCACCTCCTCGTCGTCGGCGAGCGCCATAAGGCCGAAAACCGGATCTTCTACCCCCTCCACCCTCACCGCCGACCGCTGCACGATGATTGGTGGGATGACCATCCCACCCACGCCCTCGGTCCGCATGACGGGATGCCGGATCTGGTGCGGGAAGCCAAGGGCCGAGGAAACAGCGAATAGGTCACCCGGGCCGATAGCCGGCCGCAATGGCGGCTTCGCGCAAAGCGGAGACCAACGCTTGCGTGGAGCTTCGACGGTTATCTACTCACGCCAGCCAACTGCAACAGCTCGTCATTTTCGTTTGCAACGCCTTCCGTCAGCCGGGCGGCGGCAATCGCGGGAAGCCAGGCCAGAATGGCGCTGACCTCCGATCCGGTGACCGAGGCGTAAGCTTCGACATAGCCCATCGCCCGGTCTGGCATCGCATGGTGCAACAACACGTATGTTCGGCAGACATCGGCCAAAGGATTGCCACAGCAGGCGTCGAGCCAGTCGACGATCATGAACCCCTGCCCTGAGCCGTGGATATTCCAGGGGTGAAAATCGCCGTGACACACCCTGTCGCCATCCGGAAGCAAATCGAGTTCCAACAGGAGCCGGTTTCTGGACGCAGCATCCAAGCCCTCGGCTCGCCGGATCCTGGCGGAAAGCCTGGCCATGAGAGACGGCAACCCGTCGCCGGGTTTTTCGTGAAGTCTTCGATGCAGTTGCGCCATGTCTTCAAGCGGCGCGCTTTCTGCCGTCGAGACGAATTGGTCGGCAAAACAGGAGCTGGGCGCGCGATCCATCAACACGCCCCAGCGCCCATCGAATTCACCGACCGCGTGGACCTTTGGCGTCGGCAGCGCAAGCCTCTCAAGGATCGACAGGTTCGCGGCCTCCCTGAATGACGACGCCTTGGAGGCGGCTCGCCTGTACAGCTTCAGCGCCAAGGCGCCATATTCGAAAACCTCGGCCTCTTTACCCGAACCAAGGATCCGACCGATTTCGGTCATTGCAGAGCCTCCATTTAAAGTCAGGACAGCTCGCGGAGTTGTCGCGATCACCGTCATCGCAATCTGCCATATCGCCGAAAACAGTGGAACGAATGTCGAGGCCTGCTCCCGCCGCCACAAGTTCCACACTGATTTTATCGCCGGATTAAAGTGCATCGCGGAGTGCCGATCGCGCAGGCTGACAGGATCATCCCCGTCAAGCCAAAACAAAACCCGTCAGTTGGACGTGTCATTCCCTTGTCGCACATCGGCCCGCCGCATATCTTCTCGGCAGCGGCCGCGCTCCGATATCAGGGCAGCCATGGCGGAACCACATCGAGCCACCATGGCGGATGCCCCACGATGAAAGGCAATCCGCCGCATCTAAGATTACTCGTTTTCGCAGTATGCCGAGAGCATTGCGATCGCGGCGCTGAGCCGCGCATGATGACGTTCAACGGATCGGAGCCCAAATGTCCATCGCCGCTTTGCCTGAACCGCCATACTACATGGTCAGTTTTTCCTCTCAACGAACAAAGGTCGACAACGGCTATGGCGAGATGGGTTATGCGATGACGGAACTCGCAAAACAGCAGCCGGGCTATCTGGGCTTCGAAAGCGCACGCGGGGCCGACGGTTTCGGCATACTCATTTCGTATTGGAAGGATGAGGACAGCATTCGAGCCTGGAAATCCGTCGTCGATCACGTTGAGGCGCAAAATCGCGGTCGGTCAGACTGGTATACTCGGTATGAAATCCGTATTGCGCTCGTCGAGCGAGCCTATGGATTCAATATTGAAGAGACATGAGTTGGCTTGTCGAAGGGAGTTCTACGACAGCCCAAGAGCAGATTCGATCTCCTCATGCTCAGATGCTGAGTGACTTCACGGCCGAATTGGCGAAGCGCCTTATTCGCTTGCCGGCACCTCCCCGCTTACAAGGAGGACGCGGTAGCGGTCTCGCCCTCCTAAACTTATCCTCTGTAAAGCGACTGACAGGCCTACCGCGCAAACCTGCGGGCGCCGGCGACGCAGAGGATGACGGCAACGGTCACGGCGAGCATGGCTGAGGTCACGGGCTCGTGCAGCAGGGTTGCGGCAAGCGCCAGGCCGAAGAACGGCTGGAGCAGCTGCAGTTGCCCGACGGCGGCGATGCCGCCCTGCGAGAGGCCGCGATACCAGAAGATGAAGCCGATCAGCATGGAAAACAGCGAGACATAGGCAAGGCCGAGCAGCGCCGGCGTTTCGATGCCGGTGAAGGTCTCCGGCCGATGGAAAAGTGCCACCGCGACCGTCACCGGCAGCGACAGCACGAGCGCCCAGGAAATCACCTGCCACCCGCCGAGCGTGCGTGACAGCCTGCCGCCTTCGGCATAGCCGAGGCCGCAGACGACGACAGCCGCCAGCATCAGCAGATCGCCGACCGGCGAGGCCGTCAGGCCCTGCGTCAATGCGAATCCCGCCACCAGCGCGCTGCCGAGAACCGAAAAGACCCAGAATGCCGGCTTCGGCCGTTCTCCGCCACGGATCACGCCGAAGATCGCGGTTGCGAGCGGCAGCAGGCCGATGAAGACGATCGAATGGGCCGACGTAACATGCTGCAGCGCCAGCGCCGTCAGCAGGGGGAAACCGACCACGACACCGAGCGCGACGACCGCCAGGGAGAGGATATCACCTCGGCTCGGCCGCTTCTCTCTGAAAGCAATCAGCAGGCCAAGCGCGAGAAAGCCGGCGATCGCCGCACGTGCCACGGTGAGGAAAACCGGATCGAACTGCATCACCGCCACGCGCGTCGCCGGCAGCGATCCGCTGAAGATCACCACCCCGATAAAACCATTGATCCATCCCGATGCCATGCGGTCCATGATGTGCTGCACTCCTTCATTCTGACTCTTATCGGCCAACACGGATGGTCATGATAGTGACAATCTGATACGATTTTGCGAAACTGTAGTGATGCAGAAAGCAATACAGATGAACGAGGGACGCACACGCGTAGAGATGGTCGTCGCGACGATCAGGCAGCGCATCGCCGGGCGCAGCCTGACACCGGGCGCAAGACTGCCTTCCGTCCGGGGGCTGGCCGCGACGTTGAAGCTGTCGACTTCGACCGTCGTCGACGCTTATGAGCGGTTGGTCGCCGAAGGCGCGATCCTGGCAAGACCAGGCTCGGGATTCTACGTCGCCAACCAGGCAGCGCCCTTTGCACTTGCCGAGACTGGCCCGAAGCTCGACCGCGCGGTCGATCCGTTCTGGATATCGCGGCAATCGCTGGAGGCCGGCGAAGCCGACCTGAAGCCCGGCTGCGGCTGGCTGCCGCCCTCCTGGCTGCCGGGAGACGGCATGCGCCGCGGGCTCAGAACACTTGCCCGCGCCGATGGGCCGGCGCTTGCCGACTACGGCTCGCCGCTCGGCTTGCCGCAACTGCGCCAGCTGATTTCCCGCCGCATGGGCGAACGGGGGATCGAAGCCTCTCCCGACCAAATCATGCTGGCCGATTCCGGCACGCAGGCAATCGATCTGCTCTGCCGTTTCCTGCTGGAACCCGGCGACACCGTGCTGGTCGACGATCCCTGCTATTTCAATTTCCATGCGCTGCTGCGCGCCCATCGGGCAAAGATCGTCGGTGTGCCCTACACGCCGTCCGGTCCCGATATCGATGTATTTGCCAAAATCGTCGCTGATGAACGTCCGCGGCTCTACATCACCAACTCTGCCATCCACAATCCGACCGGCGCAACCTTGTCTCCCGTTACGGCTCACCGGGTTCTAAAACTCGCCGACCAGTTCGACCTGACCATTATCGAGGACGATATCTTCGCCGATTTCGAATATACGCCGGCACCCCGCCTTGCCGCCTTCGACGGGCTCGAGCGAGTCATTCACATCGGCAGTTTCTCGAAGACCCTGTCAGCCTCGGCCCGCTGCGGTTTCGTCGTGGCGAAACCGGAATGGATAGACGGCCTGACAGACCTGAAGATCGCCACCTCCTTCGGCGGCGGCCGGCTGACGGCGGAACTGGTGCTGAACGTCTTGAGCGACGGCAGCTATCGCAAACACATGGAGACGCTGAGACACCGGCTCTCCCGGGCGATGAGCGAGGTCTCGGCCAGACTGAAGAATCTCGGCATAACGCCTTGGCTGGAGCCCCAGGCCGGAATGTTCCTCTGGTGCCGGCTCCCCAACGGCATCGATGCGGCTGATGTGGCGCGGGCCGCACTCGAAAAGAGGATCGTTCTGGCTCCCGGAAACGCATTCAGCCTGTCGCAATCGGCAACGAATTTCATGCGCTTCAACGTGTCTCAGATGCTCGATCCGCGAGTGTTCGAGGTGTTGGGCAATGCGCTGGCAAGAAGAGGATAATGGAAGGTGGGCGGTAACGGATCAAGCGCCCTCTTCTCGCGGCGTCCACCAACGGTGATTGTTTAGGAGCGGTATTCACCAACGTCCCTCATCCTGAGGCGCGTAGCCCGGAGGGCGAAGCCTCGAAGGACACGCCGCAACGCAGCTCCTTGCATGCATCCACGCCGGCGCGCCCGCCTCGCCCTTCGAGGCCCCTGCGGGGCACCTCAGGATGAGGCTCTCTTAGGTGCCGCCCAACCATCAGAACGACCGGTGAACCGCCTTGTCGTTGGCAAGACGCGTCACGCAGCCTTCGAGCTTGGCGAGCAGCAGATCGAAGTCGAGCGGCTTCGTCAGATAGTCCGCCGCTCCGCCGCGCAGGCCGGCCAGCGTGTTTTCCCGGTCGGTCAGCGCCGTCAGCAGGATGAAGGGGATATTGGAGAGCTCCGGGTGATTGATCTGAATTTCCGCCAAAAGCTGGTGCCCGTCCATGACAGGCATCGAAATGTCGCTGATGACGATATCGGGCCATTTCGACAGGATCATTTCCAGCCCTTCGGCGCCATTCGAGGCCTCGAGCGTCTTGTAACCGGCTTCGCTCAATTCTTCGACGAGGAGATTCCGGATCTCGACTTCGTCTTCTATGCACAGAACTGTAACCATGACTCTTCCTTAAGCTGCGACTTGTTGATCCGACAATAGAAACGCTATTGGCAGAAGAATGGTGAACGTTGTGCCTTTGCCGAGGTCGCTCGTCACCTCGACGGTACCGCCATGCAGTTCGACGACCTGCTTGACGACGTTGAGGCCGATGCCGGTTCCGGCAATGCCCGTCGCGCTGCGGGCACGGTAGTAGGGCTGGAACAGCTTCGGCAGATCCTCCGCATCCATGCCGATGCCGCTGTCAGAGATGGCAATCTCCACCGTCTTCTCGTCGGTCCGGGCGCGAAGATGAATATCAGGCGCGTTCGGCGAATATTTGACGGCGTTCGAAATCAGATTGGTGAAGACCTGTTCCATCGCGCTGCGGTCGAATGTCAATACATCAGGTATGGGCTTGAGATCGAGATGGAACAGATGCGAGCGGCTGAGCTGGCGCTGTCTGTCGCAGCAGGTGACGAGTACCGCTTTCAGATCGCCTTCGCTCCGCTTCAGTGTGATCTGTCCGGTTTCGAGCCGGCCGCTGGCGAGGATGCTCTCCATCAGATCGACCATGCGCACCACCGCGCTGCGGATCACGCCGGCTTTTTCGTGAACGTAATCACCACTGACATTGGTTATCGAGCGGCAGAGCCGCTGGGCAGCGGCATCGATGATGGCGAGCGGCGTGCGAAACTCGTGAGAGGCCATGGCGACGAACTGGCGCTGGAGCGCATTCACCTGGCGTTCGTGCACCAGCAGGCGATCCAGCTCCTCTCTCTGCCTTTCGATCTCGGCCGTTCGATCGGCCACCATCTCCTCCAGATGGTTGCGGTGGTGGGTGAGCTGCGCCTGGCTGTCCAGCAGGGTCAACGAGGTGCGATGCAGACCTCGTCCGAGCCAGAAGACGACGGCGATTAGCAGCGCCAGGCAGCCGAGCCCCGCCGGCGCAATCTGTTTAAGCAGCATAAATCCGGGCAGGATAGGCGGCCACACGAGATAGCCGATCGTGCCGCCGTCATGGGACGGCACAGGCACCTGCGCCCGCTCGTCCTCACCCTTCGAAGGCGCGAAATGCAATCCTTCAAGCCGCGCATAATGGGCGATGCTTTCGGCAGCTTTTCCATCGATGAACTTGACCGAGACGGCGATGAACTCCTGGCCCGCCTCGATCTGCATCCGGGCCGAGCTCGGCAGAATGGGACGTGCGCTGGCAATTGCCGGCCTGTTGCCGATCATGATCGTGCGAACCACAGCCAGTTTACCGAGCGCCTCTGTGCCGGGCTTCGCAGACCGATCGACGAGAACGGCGCGCATCTCTGCGGCAAGCGCGGTCATTTCTCGGCCGTCGTCATTACCGAGCCGGGGCGGCATGGCATCCGCGCCGTCGCGAAACGCAAACATCAGGCGATTGGTATCGTCGAAGATATAGGTCCTGTCGTGACCAAAATACCGGCTCGTCCACCGGCCGACATTATCAAGCAGCCATTCATGGTTCCGCTGCTTGGCATAAAGGAAGGCATCGTCCCATTTGGTGACGCTTTCCTGCTCCCGGGGAAGGGCCGCGATCTGCTCTTCCAATCCGTGGCCGACGAAGTCGGCCTGCCGGCGCAAGGAGAGATCATCGACCTTCACCGCGGCGAGCCACGCAAACCCGCACAGCAACACGGCCGCCGCGCAGGTGAGCGTCACCAAGACGAATGTAATGTGGGATGTGAGCCCGACCTTCAATACCTGCAACCTTTTGATGGCGCCCGCTGCCTGGAAGTTGACACGTAAAGGTTGACGGAGCGTGAATTATGCGCTCCCGTATCGGTCTGCGGCAGGTCTCAGATAGGCATTCCGCAATCGTTGAAGGAGAAGCGCATGGATGCAGCAGCGTTGTCGGATACGCCGGGCATCAGGATCGAGCCGATCGCTGCCGTTCATATTGACAGCTTTCATCATGCGCTCGACATGGTCGCGCGGGAGAAAAAATACCTGTCCATGCTGGAAGCAACGCCCCTGCCGCAGACGCGTGAGTTCGTGATGGGCATGATTGCGAAAGGCAATCCGCAATTCGTTGCCACCGCTGAAGGCGAGGTCGTTGGTTGGTGCGACATCAGCCGGCACTTCTTCCCGTCGCACGCCCATCGCGGAAGGCTAGGAATGGGGATTCTTCCCGCCTATCGGGGCAAGGGTCTCGGACGACGGCTCATCGAGACGACATTGAGAGCCGCACAGAAAAGCGGTTTTGCCCGGGTCGAACTCGATGTTTATGAAGACAACGCCCGTGCTATCGCTCTCTACGAAAAGACGGGATTTGCCCACGAAGGTATCGTCCGGCGTGCGGCGTGCATCGATGGCCGGTTCATCGATGCGATCAGCATGGCACTTTTGTTCGATGAGCGCGGCTTCTCATAGATCCTGGTATCGCCGTCGATTTTTGGAAAGGCTCCAGCAAGCCGACAGAGCCGAAGCGGCCGTCGCCCTCGGCAGCCGACGGCTGAGGACGCAATTTTGCTTGATCACTCCGGTCCAGCCGAATCTCCTTGTCCAATCCGTATGCGCACTGTGCATCCAAACCATCAATCCCTATCCCAGATCGATGATCCTGAGCCGGTGTGCGACCGCCGCGGCGGCGCCCCGGCTGGGGACGGAAAGCTTGCTCAAAATGTTGGACACATGAACGCTCGCCGTTTTCGAGGAAATGAATAGGTTCTTCGCGATCTCCCGATTGCTCTGGCCAGCCGCGACTAGCCGGAGGACCTCGAATTCCCGATCTGTCAGGCCGAGGGGCGCCTTCGGCGCCCCCTCATCCTCTTCATCTCGTAAACTAATACGCGCTTTTGCAGCGATGGCTTCAATCTGGTTGCCCAAAAGGCAGGCGCCGATCGAATGAGCAAGCTTCGCGCCGCGCCTGAAATGGCGCGCCCCACTCGTCCGCTTGCCGGCGCTCACTGCGGCGGCACCTGCCTGCATAAGGGCGTACGCCTGCCGAAAGGGCTGGTTCAATCCAGCCCAGCTTTGGGCAACCGCAGCCCATCCATCGAGATCAGAAACCGTGGCGCGCGACATCTCAGCCAAAATCGCCAGCCTCTCGGTCTGCTCTACCATATTTCGGCATGGGACCTGAGCGGCAAGCTCGGCCAGTTCCAGAGCAACGTCTCTCTGGTTCGTATCGACGGCAACGCGGATGGCGGAAGCCAGGAGCGGCCAGGAGGCGCCCCCTCGCTTCTCCAGGTGAGCCAGAGCAGATCTCACCAAAAGCGCCGACTGATCCATGTCACCTGATAACGCTGAGCTTTCAATGTCAAATTTCAGAAGGCTGGCTGCCATACCGGTGGCAACTTGAGGCCCCGGGGGGAGAGCCCGCAACGATCTTGCCGCTGCAGCAATTCGATCCGCATCCCCTAATGCCAAGGCGATCTCGGCTTGGCATTCGAAGACGTGAACAAGCCCCAATGGCAGCGGATCCAGGGCCGCCATCCGTTCGCATGTCTCAGTGGCTGCGGAGACATGGCCCAAGACCAAGAAGGCGCGGCAAAGGGGCGAACCGACCAGTGCTCCTATATACCGTGCCTGCCCGAGTTCGACCGTCCGCGCAAAAATCGCCGGTCCGATCTCAATGATCTGACCATATTCTCCTGCGTCGAGCAGCGCCTGCAGCAGTGCTGCGCCCGCAAGAATCTCGACTCGGCCTATGGACACCTGCTCCGCCCGCATTGCGACGGTCCGATGGGCATCGATGCGAGACACGTTCGGCGTCATGTCCAGCGACGCCGCAATGATCAGGGCCTCGATACGGTATTCCTCATCGTCGAGCCTCTCCGCCAAATCCCTCAGTTCCTCGCCCAAGCACCTGGCGCGATCGAACTCTCCCCGTAAAATCAGCGCACGGGAAAACTGTCCGAGGGCATCAGCGCGCAACCTTGTGGGACGGACTGCATGATCGAGCGCGCGCTCAAGGTCTGCGATCTCGCCTGGAAGAAGCGCGTGCTGACGCATTACCGCGCGCTGCAGAAGAAGCGCCGCCAATTGTTCGCCGTCGCCGTCGGCATCCAGTTCGGCGAGCGCGCGTTCGACAAAGGCGAGCCCCTGCTCCGCCTCCGCTGCCCAGCAGGCGGCGTCAGCAGCGAGTTCCAACACCTTGCAATGGTCCACGCCGATCAATCCAGTCGCATCTTCGACCTCGGGCCACGCCGCTAACACGAGCTTCAGCATCTCCATCTGGTCTACATAGGCGAAAGTGGCAGCGGCTTCCGCCGCAGCATGCCAGGCCCATTTTAGGCAACGTTCTGCTTGGCCGGCGCCGTGCAGATGACGCGCGAGCGCTACGGAATGCCAAATCCGGTAGCTTGGAACCGGTCCGCGTTCGAGCACGTCGGCATAGAAGCGATGGATGGCCACCTTTTCGCCGGCGATCAGGTCGCCCCGCACAGCGTCCTGGATGAGTGCGTGGCGGAACGCATATCCATCACGATCGGCCGCGACGACCCCCGCCGAAATCGCGGGGCGCAACAACTCTGCGAGTTCGAGGTCATGTTTGTTCGCCACGTTGCGAAGTAGCGAATGGGTAATATGCGGTCCGCCGAGCGCCATCACTTTCAACAACTTGGCCGTGGATGCCGGCAGGTCTCTCACGCCTCTCAGCAGGTAATCGTTGAGCGAGCCTGGAACATCTGTGCGCAAGCTTCCGCTCGCATCGATAAGTGCCTCGGTAAACAGCGGGATTCCGCAGCCCCGCAAATACACGCTGTTAATTGTAGCAGGCGTTGGCGGCGATCCGAGCAGGCCCTGGAGCTGCATGGCGATCTCCGCGCGGGTGAGGCGAGGAAGTTTCAGCACTTCAGAACCCTCGGAAAGAGAGAGGTCCACGATGGTTGTCCGCAATGCGTTGGGGCCGTTCGCCTCCTCGGGTCGATAGGTGACGATCAGCATGAGCCGTATTTTCTTCAGCCGCGTCGAAAGAAAGCGAAGCAAATCGCAGGTTCCCTGATCGGCCCAGTGGATGTCCTCGATGACCAGGACGAGCGGCATCTCTCGCGCCAATTCCTCGAACAACATTCGAAGTGTCTCGAACAGCCGTGACCTTGCGATGCCCGCATCAAATCGCTCGGAGGTTTCGCCGAGTTCGGGAAGAAGCCACGCCAGTTCTCGGGCACCCTCGCCGCTGACAAGCGATCCGACTGCGGACTGGCCGCGCAGGCGAACCAATTCATGCAGAAGAGCTGTAATAGGCGCGTAAGGTAAGGCCGATTCCTGGTGCTCAATGCACCCACCTTTTAGGATCAGGGCCCGGCCTGAGAGTCGATCGGCGAACGCGTCGACCAGCCGGCTTTTTCCGCCACCTGCTTCTGCCCCGAGAAGAATGCAACATTGCCGACCGCCAGAGACATCTCGGAAAGCGGTTTCCATGGAATTGAGTTCTGCGGCTCTGCCCGAAAACCGCGCCCTTTTACGGAAAGTCGACACAAAATGCTCCGATACCTGAAATTCGAGATTGCAGAGATGAAGCCATAATCATCCCATGTGTACAACCGGCAGCAGGCTGCCCGATCCCGACGGTTAGTGCCGCCGACTAGATGCGCTCAGTCGGTTCGACTGGATTTTTCTGCCCCCGGACATGCATTTCAAAGCGGTCCTACTCAATATGCCCGATGCGGCACCCCCACCTTAGGCGCAGTATGCGGACATGAAGAGAACGTCTGAACGCGGGCGATCGGGTAACCGCCTGACGCTGCCCACCTCTTCTTGGACCAGGGCATATGAAACGAAGAAAGGAGCGGTTGGATGAAACTTTACTTTGCGCCCGGATTCACCAGCTTGGCGGACCACATCGCCATGCTGGAGGCTGGAATTCAATTCGACCTGGTCAAGGTCGACCTGGAGACGAAGCAGATTGAAGGGGGCGGCCGATACATGGACATCAATCCGACGGGCTATGTGCCCGCCCTTATGTTCGACGATGGAGAGGTGCTGACCGAAAATGTTGCCATCCTGGCTTGGATCGCCGAGCGCGCACCGGAGTTGGCACCGCAGGGTCATCTGGGCCGCGTCCGCCTACTCGAGATGCTGAGCTTTATCGCGACCGAGATTCACAAGCGTTTTCCCACCTACCTATCGCTTCCGGAGGAAGTCAGGGAGCCGACGGGTCAGCAAATAGTGCACTGGTTCGGCTTCGTCGCCGGCCGACTTGAGCGGGGCTATCTGTTCGGAGAGACCTTCACGGTCGCTGATGCCTATCTTTTCCAACTCGCGTGGGGCGCGGCTCAACTCGGATTCGCTCTGCCCGAGCCGTTAGGCGAATACATCGCACGGATCGAACAAAGGCCTGCGGTGCAAGCCGCGCTGCACCGCGAGGGCCTCGCATGAGTGGGCTGATGATCCGCACTGACGGGGTCGAGCTCGCAACGCAGAGCTTCGGCAATCCGAACCAGCCGCCGTTACTTCTGATCATGGGCGGAATGGCGTCGATGCTGTGGTGGCCGGAGGAATTCTGCCGTCGGCTCGCCGAACGGGGTCGCTTCGTGATCCGCTACGACCAGCGCGATTCCGGCCTTTCGACCAAATATCCGCCCGGTCGACCCGGCTACACCTTCGAGGACGCCGTCGATGACGTCTTCCGTGTACTCGACGGCTACGGAATCCCGAACGCTCATATCGTCGGATTTTCCCTCGGCGGCATGGTCGGGCAAGTGGCCGCACTAAAGAGCCCGGAACGCGTGCTTTCCCTAACGGCGATCAGTACCTCGCCGGTCGGTGTGGACACGTCCCATTTCCCTCCGAGCGGCGAGGCCTGGCTGGAACATACGGCCGTGGAAGCGGACTGGTCGGACCGGGCGGACGCGGTCGCGTACCTGGTCGAGGATGCGCGCCTGACCGCCGGAACGGCACGTCCATTCGACGAAGCCGGAACTCGAGCCTTCCTCGAACGGGACTTCGACCGCTCCGGAGGCTATCTGAGCGCCACCAACCACAGCGTCCTCTTTGAGATCGGCGAGACATGGCGGGGCCGGCTCGACGAGATGAACGTACCGCTTCTCGTCCTTCACGGCACCGCCGATCCGGTCTTTCCGCCGATGCACGGAGAGACGCTCGCGCGGACTGTGACAGATGCGAAGTTCGTGAAGATCGAAGGTGGCGGCCACGAACTTCATCCCGGAGATTGGGAAGAGATCATTTCCGCCATCGACGAACATGTCGAAAGATCGATGTGCGTCTAGTAACAGAGACAAGCCAATTGGGGATTGAGATATTGGGTCGTGCCCGGCCACTCCCCTATCGGGCGAAAGCCTCAAACGGATTCTCATGGGTCAGGCGCATCAGGGTCCCGTCATCGATGCCCCGCCGTTTCAACTCGGGCAGCAAGACCGTGGAAAGATGGGTGTAAGGCTTGGGTATCCCGCCCATCGGCAGCGCCGGATCGAACCAGCCCCGGTCATGGCTCAGCAACAGGCGGTCGCCGCAGCCCGCCTCCAGCGCCTTGATCACCAGCTCCGCCACCTCGTTGTCCCCGGCCCGGCCGACATGGTCATACTCGATCCAGGCGCCGCGCTCGGCGACGGCGACATTAACGGCGAAATCCTGTTCTTCCTGCGTGTGGATCGAGATGAACCTGTCGGCCCGGTAGCCCTCCGCCTCGATGACGTCTAGCTGATCCATGACGACCCGTCCTCTGATCGTATGACTGCCGATGACGGCGTCCGTCTGCGCCGCCGCGCGCGCGGCTGCGCGCAGGATTTTCGTCTCGAGCGCCGTCATGCCGTCATCGCCGGCGCTGAGCTTGATCCAGCCCGCCTGGAAGCCGGTCTCGCCGATCTGCTCGGTCAGCTCGGCAAGCATCCACGCCTCCAGTTCCTTCTCGGAAGCATGGCGAACCCATTCGGGAATCCAGGGCTCGCGGTAATTGCCGGTGGGAACGACGATCGGAAAATCCGTCGCGAGCGACACGGCAAGATCGATATCCGCGCGGCGCCCGACGCCGCCCGTCGAGCATTCGACCAATGCCGTCACACCGAGCTTCTTGATCCGTTCGATCTCAGGGGCCATCAGCCGAACGACGTCTTCGATCTCTGCTTCAGCATAACCGGGCTGGTCCGGCGTCCTGAGGTCGACGAAGACATGCTCGTGCGGCAGGATCATCCCAAGTTCGGATTTGCTCTTGGGCCCGAGCGTCGTGCGCAGATGTTTCAAAGTCTCTCCCCCGCGATCATACCGGCTTTGCCTACAGGCATCGACTGACACTGCCGCCAAAGTAGATCGTCACGTAACGAAATCAATCGCTCACTCGGTTGAAATTCCCGCAACCTGATCCTTGATGTCGACTTCCGACTTGCTGGCAGGCCGCCTGTCGCTGGGGAAGGATATGCTGCATTGGCCTCTTCAACGTCGCATCGCGGCTACTTCCCCTTCCCCTCCTTGCCCTGCGCCGGCCGGCGGATCGCGCGGACCTTGCCGCTGGCGCCGCCACCGCAGAAGAAGCAGTCGGCGCCGTCGGATTCGAGGCCGGAAACGCCGGTTCCCTCGGGCATCTCCAGCCGCTCCAGCACTTCGCCGGTTTCGGGGTCGATGCGCCTGACGTCGCTGTCATCGCCCTCCCAGGTACCGTGCCAGAGCTGGCCATCGACCCAGGTGACGCCTGTCACGACGCGGTTGGATTCGATGGTGCGGAGGATCTTGCCCGTCTCCGGGTCGATCTGATGGATCCGGCGGCCGCGATGCTGGCCGACCCAGAGCGAGCCTTCGGCCCAGGCAAGGCCGGAATCACCGCCATTGCCGGGCGCCGGGATGGTCGAAACGATACGTCCGGTCTTCGGGTCGATCTTGTGAATGACATCCTCGGCGATCTGATAGAGGAACTCGCCGTCGAAAGCCGTTCCGGCATGAGACGCAACCTCGATCGAGCGCACCACCTCGCCGCTTGCGGGATCGAGCGCGTTCAGCCTGTCGCCTGAGGCGAACCAGACGTGTTCACCATCGAAGGTGACACCGTTGACGCGCTCGGCGCCGGGAAAGGGTCCATATTCACGGATGATCGCTGCAGCCGATTTTTTCATCTCTTCCATCCTGTTTGCCATCCTCATCAGTCAGGTCATACTAATCACTCGGCAAAGGTCCCGGGAGTAACAAGATCGTCGGGAAACCGGGCAGTGGCGGGCTCATCCAGCGCCTTGCCCGCCCGCGCCCGAAGGATTGCACCTTGCTCTCCCCGGCAAGCGAATCCAGCGCCCGCTGCACGGTGCGCGGGCTGGCGCCGAGCGCGATCGCCAGCGCCGAGCTCGACCAGGCCTCGCCATCGGCGAGAAAGGCAAGCACCGCCCCATGCTGGCCTTCGACCAGCGGCGCCAGCACGACGGTCTCGCCGGCGCGCCGCGGCGAAAGCGCAAAGCCGCGTTTCGTTGCCGAGACTTCGGCGAGCGCCCGCAGCTCGGCCCGCAGCCGGCCGATCTCGACGCGCAGCCGGGCGCGATGCGATTCATCGGCATGTTTACCGCGGAAGGCGCGCGCGACGAGCGTGCCCCTGGCCATATCCCCTGGCGAGGCTTCGGCGAGCGCGCGGGCGAGCGCGAAGAGCACCGGCCGCGTTGCCAGCGACACGGAAAGCTGATCGTCTCGCACGATATGACGGCAGGCATCGACGACGAGCGCGCCCGAGCCTAGCAATTCTTCCACCTCCTCAAGCAGCAGCGGGCTTTCGCCCCAGCGCGAGATCAGCCGTGCCACCGGTGCGTTGAGTACGTCGGCGGCATTTTCTACCTCCGCCGTCAATACGGGCATACCGGCCTCGCGCGCCGCCTGCCTCGCCCTATCAAGCGCCGCACGCGCCGCTTTCGTCTGCAGGCGCCGGATCGCGATGCCCGCGACCACCAGCTCGTGGGCAGCCCTTGCCGCCGGCGGCAGCGGCGTCGGGTCGAGTGTTTCGAGCGCCCGCTCGGCCTCGTCGAGCCGGCCGATCAGCACCAGCCGGCGAAGCTCGACATTCCTGGCATGGGCGGCATTGACCCTGTCGCCGTGCGCTTCGAGCACCTTGCGCGCGCCCTCCAGCGCTTTGGGCGGCCAGGTGAGATCGCGCGAGACCAGCGCGATCTCGGCCTCGGCGACCACGCAGCGGGCGCGCGCCACCGCCTCCCGCGGACCGAAAGCACGCGCCGCACTCTTCAACAGCGCCTTGGCACGGACGAGATCGCCGAGCTGCGCCATCGCAATGCCGCGCAGCGCCAGCGCCGGCGCATCATCGCGCAGCGCCACACGCTTCAGCGCGCCGAGCGCATCTCCCACTGCCAGCGCCCGCGCCGCTGCCGTGATCAGCGAGTCCATTCAAATCCCGTCACACTTGTCACTCCCACCATTTCCCCACCCGGCCTTAGATTTGTCGTCGACCGGCAAGCAAGCCTGCGCCGGATGCTACGACGAGAGACAGGCAAAGGAGAAGACCCATGACGACAGAGCTGAACGCAACACGGCAGCAATGGCTGCCGGCTCGCCTCGATTTGCTCGAAGAGGAGAAGGCGCTGACCCGGCAGAGCGACGCGCTGGCGATCAAGCGCCAGCAATTGCCGCGCGTGAGGATCGACAAGCAATACCGCTTCGACACCGACGCCGGCAGCATCTCGCTGAAAGACCTCTTCGGCGGGCGCTCGCAGCTTCTCGTATATCACTTCATGTTCGGGCCGGATTATACCGCGGGATGCCCCTCCTGCTCCTCGATCGCTGACGGTTTCAACGGCTTCTTCGTTCACCTGGAGAACCACGACGTCGCCTTTTGGGCGGTCTCGCGGGCGCCGCTCGCAAAGCTCGAAGCGTTCAAGCAGCGGATGGACTGGAGCTTTCCCTGGGCCTCCTCCTTCGGCAGCGACTTCAACGGCGATTTCAGCGTCTGGTTCTCTGCCGAGCAGCAGCACCAGGGCGAGGTAGACTATAATTACCGCCGGGAACCGCCCGCTCCCGAACCGCTCCCAGGCAGGACTGTCCAGGAATGGCAGCCGCGCGACAGCGAGGCCCCGATCACCCAGATCGCTGCCATGACCGGCACCGATGTCCCCACCTATACCCGCGACCGGCCGGGCGTCAGCGCCTTCGAACTTATCGATGGCGCCGTCTACCACAGCTATTCCAGCTATGCGCGCGGGCTGGACGGGCTCTGGGGCATGTATCAATGGCTCGACCGCGCACCCAAGGGCCGCAACGAAACCGGCATCTGGTGGCGCCACCACGACCGGTACGGCAAGGAGTGACGCCGATGCTGCTTTCAGCCCACACTCCCGAGCGAGGCGACGGCAACGCCGCTCTCAACGCCGCCGAATGGCTCTCGCTGGCTGCCGCCGCAGACGGATCAGTTGCTAAACCGAGCGCTGGCATGGCGAGCCCAGGCGGCCGGATCGCCGGCCGCGTCGCTGATTGGCTGTCGCTCGCCGCTGCCCCGACATTCGCGATCATGGCGCTGCTGACAGCCACGACCGGCGCCGACATGATCTGCACGACGACGCCGGATTCCTTCCCGATCGGCGGAATGGTACCCATGTACCTGCTGATGAGCAGCTTCCACCTG
This sequence comes from Rhizobium sp. 25PS6, assembly GCF_032464655.1. NCBI lineage: Bacteria > Pseudomonadati > Pseudomonadota > Alphaproteobacteria > Hyphomicrobiales > Rhizobiaceae > Rhizobium > Rhizobium sp. 25PS6. The sequence goes on along the minus strand of NZ_JAWDIV010000021.1, from coordinate 77,541 downwards.
GCGCCCTGGCTGCGGCTCGCCGCCGGCTGGCGGGCCTGAATGGGCGGTGATGGTCCCAAGCGCCGCCACATCTCTCCTCCGTCATTCCTGTGCCCGTCACAGGAATCCAGTGCGCCCAAGTCCTTGGGCGCGGGAGAACGACTTCCTTCTGAGAGTCATTCACGGCGCCGACGCGCCGTGGCTGGATTCCTGTGACAAGCACAGGAATGACGGAGATTGGGGTGGCGTCTCGCCAAACTTTCTGCTGACGAGTCATGGCGGGGCGATAGGCCTCCCCACTCCGCAATGCTCCACCCGCCATCTCCGGCTTTATACCCTTACCGACACGACCCAGTTCACGCCCTCACCTCGATAAAGTCGATCGGCCCGCCGGCAACATCGTCGTCGAAGACCGCACAGGAAAGCTTGCCGCCGAAGACGCAGCCGCTGTCGATGTTGGTGCGGTTTCCTGTCGTCATGGGATTGGACATCGATGGGGTATGGCCGTGGACGAGGTGCTTGCCCCAATATTCGCCTGGCTCACCGGCCACGAACCGCATCCATAGAAGATCGTCCTGGCTCTGCCGGTCCAACGGAAATGCCGGATCGACGCCGGCATGGACGAAGATGCGATGCCGATCGACATGCATGAGCGGACGATCGGTCGCCCATTGCAGATGCTGCGGCAAAACCCTGCCGCCATAGGATATTTCGGTCTCCAGCCCGCCGTTGCCAAGCCACACGGCTCTGCTCTGACCGTCGGCATAGGCAGCGACCATCATATCCTCATGATTGCCTTTCAGGCAGATCCATCTCCACGGCTCCGATGGACCGGCAATGATCCGGTCGAGGACACCTTTGCTGTCAGGCCCGCGATCGATGTAATCGCCAACGAAGACGACCGTCCCTTCAGACGCATAAGCCTCGATCCGATCGATCATCCTTTTCAGCGGATCGATACAGCCGTGGATATCACCTATGGCGAATGTGTAGCGCATGTTTCATTTTTAGCGCCTGTCGGGGGCCAGGTGAAGTCCGGATCGCCGCGGCGGATCTCAATACTGCCGACAGAAAATCCGGCTCATTTCCCTGCACTTACGGCAATTGCCTCGCCTTTGGCTTGAGTTCACATATTGATCGCCGCATCGGCCATCGAGGACCTCTCCTCCGTCATTCCTGTGCTCGTCACAGGAATCCAGTGCGCTCAAGTCCTTGAGCGCGGGAGAAGGGCTTCGTCATATGAGAGTCCCTCACGGCGTGGACACGCCGTGGCTGGATTCCTGTGACAAGCACAGGAATGACGGAGATTGGGATGGCGTTTCGCCTGAGATCGCGTCGGCACACTAGGAACAGCACGCCGAATGCTGGAAACTGCATGGCCGGAATGGCGCGTCGCAAGCCGCGGCGCGCCAGAGCGTCCTGCCGAACCACAACCGCTATCACCCCTCGACAAAACCCCGCCGGATCGCCTCCCAACTCTCCGCATCCGGCGCCAGTAGCAGCCGGCCCTTGGTCATCGCAGGACGATAGGCTTCGCCGCTGAGCAATGCCCCATAGCCGCCGGCTTCGTGATGGATCAGCACGCCGGCGGCGTGGTCCCAGGGTTTGAGCTCGGCGTTCAGCGAAAAGCTCATAGCGCCTGTTGCCACCGCCCGGTATTCATAGGCCGAGCAGCGCCACGTGGTGGTGCGGGCAAAGTGCAGCATGCTCTGAGCATAGACCGACTGCTCCTCGGCGGGAAACATATGCAGCGGCACGAAGCCGTGCATTTCCCCGATCGGCCCCGGTGGCGCGACGCTGAGCCGGGTCTGCGTGCCATCACGGGCAATATGCCACACCCCTCGCCCCGGCCGGGCGGCGAGGAAATCGCCGGTCACGGGATAGTGGATCAGCCCGGCCACCGTCTCGCCGGCAGAGACGATCGCCACGATCATGCCGAACAGCGGCAGGCCATGGGCGAAATTCCAGGTGCCGTCGACAGGATCGATGATAACGGCGAGATCGGCGTCGGCAAGCCGCGTCAGAATCGACAGATCGGCGGAGACCGCTTCCTCGCCGACCAGCAGCGCCTCGGGAAAGTGCGCCGACAGCGCTTCGGTGAGCCGCCGCTCGGCACCGATATCGGCATCGGTCACCAGATCGTCAGGCGCGGTCTTGGTGCGAATACCCTCGGCGGTGACGCCGAGGAAGCGGGGCAGGATTTCCGCCTCCGCCGCCCGGCGCATATCCTCCATCACGGCGAAGAATATGTCGTCCGACACGTCCCTCATGCGCGGCGCGCCTCGATATAGGCCTTAAGCGCGGCGGGCTGGTCGGTCTGGATGACGCTGATGCCGGCCGCCATCATCCGACCCCAGATCGCATCGGGATCTTCAAGGGCCGCACTATCGGTCAGGCCGCAGCAGGAGACCAGATCGAGTGTGTTGACCCAGAGGGAGATCCCGGCGTTGCGCAGACGTTCGTGCTGGCCGGCCAGCGTCTCAAGCTCATCGAACTTGGCTTCGCACATGAAGGGGCGCGCCGCGATGACTGCCTTGGCTGTCTCTTCGGCGCTCCCGACCCTGAAAAACGCCTGGCCCATGAACGGAATGCCGTCGATCCCGGGCTGCCTGGCGAGCCAGGCCAGCGCCTCCGGCGTATCGGCGCGAGCCTTGAGATCGACCTGGTCGGCCATGCCCATCTCTTTGACCTTAGCCGCGACGATATCAATCATCTCGAGGTCCTTGAGGTCGAGATCGACGAAGATGCGGCCACGTACGGTTTCGAGCACCTGTTCCAGCGTCGGAATGCTCTCGCGCGTGAACGGCTGGTCCGGCCCGCCATCGGCCATGCGCAGCCGCAGGCTGGTGATCTCGGCGATCGTCATCTCCTCGGGGATGCGATCGATGCCGGCCATGCGCTCGAGCGTGTCGTCATGCAGGATGAACAGCACGCCATCGGCGCTCTGGCGGATATCCACCTCGACGATGTCATAGCCGCCGGCAATCGCATTCTCGATTGCGGCAAGGCTGTTCTCCGGAGCCTGATGCCAGGCGCCGCGATGGGCGACGATGGCGCAGGAACGCGACGGATCGGCAATGTGGTCGATGTATTTCATGGGACTTCCTTTAGTTTGCGCTGAGGGCGCCGGGTATGGCCCTGCCGCTCGCTGCATCGAAGAGATGCAGGCGGGAAGCCGGGAGATTGAGAAGGAGTTGGCTGTGATCCGGTATCTCGACGCCGAAGGGCGTCGCGATCCTGACGACCGAGCCGCCCAGCTCGGCTGCCAGGATCGCGTGCGAGCCGAGATCCTCGCGAAACCGCAGAGCTGACGTGACCACATGTCCGTCGGCCCCGCCGTCAATCAGGACATCCTCTGGCCGGATGCCGAGCTGATAGGCGCCGGTAAGCCGGGCCTGCGCCACCACCTGCCCGTCGGCGAGCCTGAGTACCGTGCCGTCGCCGATGACAGGCAGGATGTTCATCGGCGGCGCGCCAATGAATTTGGCGACGAAGACCGAGGCCGGCTGGTGATAGATCGCTTTCGGCGTGTCGAACTGTTCGATCCGCCCCTTGTTGAGGATGAGGATGCGGTCCGCCAGCGTCATCGCCTCCACCTGATCGTGGGTGACGAAGACGGTGGTGGCGCCGATGCGCCGGTGCAGTTCGGCAAGCTCGACACGCATGTCGTGCCTGAGCTGAGCGTCGAGGTTGGAGAGCGGCTCGTCGAATAGAAGCACGCCGGGCTCGCGTACGATGGCGCGGCCGATCGCGACGCGCTGGCGTTGGCCGCCGGAAAGCTGCCCGGGCTTGCGGCCGAGGAAGTCCGACAGCCCGAGCATCTTCGCCACCGCGCCGACCCGCTCGATGCGCTCGGCCTTCGCCATGCCTGATACCTTGAGGCTGTAGGCGATGTTGTCGAAGACGCTCATATGCGGGTAGAGCGCATAGTTCTGAAACACCATGGCGCAGCCGCGATGTTTCGGCTCCAGATCCTGCACCTGCCGGCCGCCGATGACGATCGTGCCGCCGCTCACCCGCTCCAGCCCGGCGATCATCTGCAACAGCGTGGACTTGCCGCAGCCGGAGGGACCGAGCACGACGGTGAATTCGCCGGCTCGGAGTTCGACATCCATCGGCGGGATGACGACGGTCTCGGCGTCATAGGCCTTGGTGACGCCTGATAGCGTGATGTTGGCGGCAGCGGCGCGGATGGCCATGTCGATGGCGTTCATGCCTATTTCTCCGTGAGAGCGAGGCCCTGGACCAGATAGCGCTGCAGGAGCGCGATCATCGCGAACGGAATGATGGAAACTATGACGGCGCCGGCCATGATCATCGGAAAGTCGGGGATCTCTCCGTCCGAATCCGGCACGAGCCGCGCCAGCCCGACGACGGCGGTCTGCATGTCTGACGTCGAGGCGGCGACCAGCGGCCAGAGATATTGCGTCCAGCCGCTGAGGAAGGTCAGCACGAAGAGCGCGGCGAAGCTGGTGCGCGACAAGGGCAGCAGGATATCGAAGAGAAAGCGGATCGGCCCTGCCCCATCCATGCGCGCCGCCTTGAACAGATCCTTGGGCAGGGTGAGGAAGAACTGACGGAACAGAAAGGTGCCGGTGCCATGCGCCACAAGCGGCGCGATCAGTCCGAAATGCGTGTTCAGCACGCTCCATTCGAGCTTCACCGGCGCGCCGAAATATTCGGCGATCAGCCCGTTCAGGCCGGTGATATCGAGCAACGCGTTGAACGGCGAAAACACATTCGACGCCACTTGGTAGGTGGTGATGACGCGGATCTCGATCGGCAGCATGATGGTCGCCAGAATCAGCGCGAAGGCCACGCCCGCCCAGCGAACCCTGAAATAGACGATGGCATAGGCCGACAGAAGCGACAGGACGCAGGTCGCCAATGCATCGCCAAAGGCGACCACCAGACTGTTGAACATCTGGATTGGGATTGATGTCTCGGTGAAGATATGCGCCGCATTGGTGAAAAACTGGTCGCCGGGATACCAGGCGAGCCCGTTGCGCAGCATGAATTCATAGGATTGCGAGGCCGTCGCCACCGTCAAATAGAGCGGTCCGAGGATATAGACGATGCCGACCATGAGCACGAGGCTGGCTGCGATGTTGAGGGAACGTGCGTTTTCGATCATGGGGTCACCGCTCGTAGTTGATGCGCCGGCCGAGGAAGAGGAATTGGGCGGCGGTGAGGAGGACGACGAAGACCATCAGGATCGCAGTCTGGGTCGAGGCGCCGGAGAGGTCGTAGCCGCTGAAGCCGTCGGTATAGATCTTGTAGACAAGCAGCGTCGTGGCGCCGCCAGGACCGCCATCGGTGATCGTATCGATCAGCGCGAAGGCCGAGGTGACGCTCTCGGTGAACTCGAGCACCAGCGTCAGGAAGAGCTGCGGCATGATGAGCGGCAGTTGCACGTCGAAAATCCGCCGCCAGGGGCCTGCCCCATCCATCGCGGCTGCCTGGTGCATGGTCTTCGGGATCGATTGCAGGCCGGCGAGCAGGATGACGAAATTGAACGGGATACCACCCCAGACATGCGCTGCAATCAGCGTGATGAAGGCGTCTGTACCGTCGATGCCGGGCGCCCAGATGCCAGGAAAGGCTGAGTTGAGTGGCGCGAGCACGCCGACGAAGGGATTGAAGATGAAGGCGAAGACGACGCCGATCGAGGCGCCGGCAACCCCCTTCGGCCACACGAGCACATTGCGCGCCGGCTGCGACATGCGGATCTTCCGGTCGGCCGCGACCGCAAGGATCAGCGGGACCGCGACCGCAAGCGCTGAGGCAGTGACCATGAAGACGATGGTGCGCCAACAGCTCTTCCAGAACTCCGGATCGGAAAACACGCGGGCAAAATTATCCCAGCCGACGAACATCGAGCCACCGCCGAAGGGGCGCTCGAGGAAGAATGACCAGTAGAAGGCCTGAAAAACAGGCACGTAGAAGAAGAGTGCGATCAGCAGCATAAGCGGCGCTACCAGCAGAAGCGGCAGCCAGCGGTGGCTGAAGAGAGAAGATTCCGACGTCATGGAGAAGCCCTGCATTGGGAAGACCGGCACGGGCGTATGGGTCCCATGCCTGACGCACGGGAGCGCTTAGGACGCCCCCGGTGCGTGGGACGCGCGGGACGTTCAAACGTCCCGCGCGCGAGATGTCGAGATCACTGCATCCTCACGCCCTTGTAGGTCTGCTCGAAGCGGCGCAGCAGCTCGTCTCCACGCCTCTTGGCATTGTCGAGCGCCACCTGCATGGTCTCCTGGCCTGCAAAGGCCTTCTGCGTCTCTTCCACGAAGACTTGACGGAACTGCACATAGAAGCCCAGACGGACGCCGCGGGTATCCGGGGTGCGCGGCTGGTTCATCGACTCGATGCCGATGGCGGCCGTCGCATATTTTGGCGCGTTCGCCTCGCCGCTTTTCGCGATCGCATCCATCACGTCGTTGGTGACGGGCACGTAGCCGGTGGCGGCGGTCAGGAACATCTGCTGTTCGGGACGGCGTAGGAAGTCGAGGAAGGCCTTGGCGCCTTCGACCTCGGCCTTGTCGTGGCCCTTCATGATGTAGATCGATGCGCCGCCGACGAGCGTGTTGTGGCGCTCATAACCCTCATACATCGGCGCCATGCCGACTGACATCTCGTATTTGCCTTCGAACGCCTTGGCCGAGGCGCTGTAAGAACCCGAGGAATTCTCCATCATCGCGCATTCGCCGGTGTTGAAGGCGGCGGTGAAGTTGCCGGCCTTGGTATCGGCATTGAGCTTGACGAGGCCCTCCTTGCGCCAGTCGACCAGGTTCTGGAGATGCTTGGCGGCGAAGGTGGTGTTGAACACATATTCGGCGTCGAGACCGTCATAGCCGTTATGCTTTGAGGCGATCGGCAGGCCATGGCGGGCGGAAAACTGTTCGAGCACGCGCCAGGTGTCGCCATCGGTGGTGAAGGGGCAGGCATGACCCGAAGCCTTCAGCTTGCGGGCGGCCTCGATGATCTCCTTCCAGGTCGCCGGCGTCTTGGTGATGCCGGCTTTCTCGAGCTCGGTCTTGTTGGTGTAGAACAGCAACGTCGAGGCATTGTAGGGTTGCGCGAAAAGCGCGCCGCCGGAAGTTTCGTAATAGGCCCGCGCGCCGGCGATATAATTGTCCCACTTAACCTCGGGCAGCGCCTCCTGGACCGGCACGACGGCATCAGACAGCATCAGGTCGAGCGTGCCGGCGTCGAAGAACTGGATGAGAACTGGATGTTTTTTGGCGCGGAAGGCGGCGATCGCCTTCTGCATCGACACTTCGTAGCTGCCTTGACCGACGCAGGTGATGTGATGCTCCGATTGCGCGGCATTGAAAGCGCTGCACTGGTCCTGGATCGCCTTTTCGACGACACCGGTATTGCCGTACCAGAATTCGATATTGGCGGCCTGCGCGGAACACGCGCCCGCCATCAGCGCGGCCGCAGCCGCCAGAATGGAAATCTTCATCTTGCCCTCGCCTGATTTGATCGGCCGGCTTCGAGCCCGGCACGGTGACGGCGGGTTACTACACACAGTGTGTAACAATTTGGTGACGGTCGCAAACGCTTGTAGCGCGGTGAAGCTGCTGCTATAGGCTGCACATCGGATACGGCGGCGGTGGCGACACTAATTACTACACACCTATGGTAATTATTGACGGCAGAGGTGTTGGATATGGCCTATTTCCCGGAGCATCTGATTGCGCCACGTTTCCTGCGCGAAGGCGGCGGCGTCGTCTCCTCCAACGAACGCGATCTCCTGCGGCTGATCTGGCGCAATCCCGGTCTCTCACGCTCCGAAGTCACCAGCCATACCGACCTCACCCAGCAATCCATCTATCGCATCATCGACCAGTTGGAGGAGCGCGGCATCATTTCCTTCGGCTCGCCGAAACCCGGCGCCGGCCGCGGCCAGCCGAGCCCGACACTCCGGCTCGACGGCCGCTACGCCTATTCATGCGGCATCTCGGTCAATACCGACGTGATCGGCATCTGCCTGATGGATCTCGCCGGCAACGTGCTGGCCGAGAGCAGCGTCACCTTGCGCGAACGTTCGATGGCCCAGGCACTCGATCTCGTTCGTGAGCAGCTCATCGAACATCAAAGGATGAACAACCTCTCCGAGGAGACCTTCTTCGGGATCGGCTTTGCCATCGCTGGCTTCCACGTCAGCGGCACCCGCTACAATGCCCCGCTGCCGCTGCACGAGTGGTCGCTCATCGAACTCGGGCCACTCTTGATGGAATTTTTCGGCAAGCCGGTCTGGGTGCACAATGGCGGCAAGGCGGGAACGGTCGCCGAATCCATGTTCGGTGCCGGCCGCTACATCAAGCACTTCGCCTATCTGAGCTTCAACTACGGCTTCGGCGGTGGCCTGGTCAGCAACGGCGAGCTGCTGCATAACGGCATCGGCAATGCCGGCGAATTCTCGGGCATGTATGACGCCGAGGAGAATAAGCGCCGGCCGGCTTTGCAATATCTGATCGAAAACCTCAACCGCAATGGCGTCGACGTTCCCTCGATCAGTTACATGCGCAAGCATTTCGATGCCAAATGGCCGGGCGTCGTGGAATGGGTGGACGAAGTGACACCCGCCTATAGCCGCCTCATCAACGCGATCTGGGCGATCTTCGATCCGCAGGGGATCGTGTTCGGCGGCCAAATTCCCTCCGCCCTGGCACAGCTTTTGATCGACCGCACCGAGATCTTCGACCGCCCCCGCTACGGCGTGCCACGCCCCCGGCCGAAGCTGATCATCTCCGAGATAGCAAGCGACGCATCGGCCATGGGAGCCGCCATCGCCCCGTTCAAATCGGCCTATTATTGATCCGAGCGACTTCGCGGCCCGTCGGGCAGAAATCGGCTCGCTCTCAGCCGTTTACGGCAATTCCCTCTACTTCCGCTTGAGGAGATCTGGCATTTTTCGCCCGGAGGCAACGCAGGCGATTTTCGGCCGGCCGTTCCTGCGCTATGATCTGATTCTGGCGCAGCCCACGCCTCCCCCCTCCATCGGGAAAGCAGACTTCATGCGGGGCCACCTGAACCGAACCGACTGTTCGAGCATCTTGCATAAGGAGGGATTGCGAAAACCGCTCGCAATAGGAGGTTTATGAATGAAGATGTCTGCGCCTATCTATCACCTGAAGCGTAAAGCCAGAAAGCTCTCCCGAGCCGAGGACATACCCTTGCATCAGGCGCTCGACCGCATAGCCCTGGAAGAAGGCTACGGCGGCTGGAGCCTGCTTGCGGCAAAAGCAGCGGCGGAAGCACCTGCCGGCAAGCTGTTTCAGCAATTGCTGCCCGGCGACCTCCTGCTCGTCGGCGCCCGGCCCGGCCACGGCAAGGCCCTGATGGGCCTCGAACTCGCCGTCGAGGCGATGAAATCAGGCCGTCCCGGTGTATTCTTCTCGCTGGAATATACGGAAGAGGATATTGCCGATCGCTTTCGCGCCATCGGCGTCGACCGGGCGCAATTCCAACACCTGTTCGAATTCGACGGCTCCGACGCTATCAGCGCCGCCTACATCGCCGAGAGACTGGCGTCCGCACCGCCCGGCGCGCTCGTCGTCATCGACTATCTCCAGCTGCTCGACCAGAAGCGGGAGAACCCCGAACTCTCCGTCCAGGTCCGCACTCTGAAGGCTTTCGCCCGCGAACGCGGTCTGATCGTGGTCTTCATCTCCCAGATCGACCGATCCTACGAGCGATCTCAAAAGCCCCTGCCTGATATCGCCGATATCAGGCTGCCGAACCCGCTCGACTTGAAACTGTTCGACAAGACGTGCTTCCTGAACAACGGCCAGGTAGCGTTTCAGGCTGCGCGATAAGGACCTGCCGTGATCGCTCGCGGGCCTCACGCATGGCCAGCGGGACCTTGCCCTGCCACGCCGGTTTTATCATACTGCCCGGCATGAGCGGATATGAGAGCCCTGTCGATTTCTACACGCGCCCCGGCCAGATGACATCGGCCGGGCCGCATGCCCTTGCCCTTGCAGCGCTCAAGGGCGTCGAAACCGTTGCAGCGGCCGTGCACGGCACGCTGCTGCATGATGCCTGGGCGCAACACTACGATCAGGTGCTGACCCCGGAGCGAAGGGCGCAGTCACACACGCGGCCGGCGCAAGAGATACTCGATACGATCATGGGGATCGATCCCGCCCCGCTCGACATCCCGCGCCCACCGGAGAGGCGCAGCATCGGCGTGTGCCGCCATTTCACCGTTCTCGCCTGCGCGGCACTCAAGGCCCAGGGCGTCCCGGCACGCGCCCGCTGCGGCTTCGGCATGTATTTCGAGGCCGGCAAGGGCATCGATCACTGGATCGCCGAATATTGGGACGGAGAGCGCTGGGTCTCTGCGGATTTCCAGATCGACAATCTCCAGCGCGCCGCCTTGTATCTCGATTTCGATCCCCTCGACCAGCCGCCGGGCAAATTCCTCAGCGCCGGCGAAACCTGGCAGCGCTGTCGCGCCGGCGCCGCCGACCCCGGCAAATTCGGCATCTTCGACGAGTTCGGTTTCTGGTTCATCGCCATGAACCTCGTGCGCGACTTCGCCGCCCTCAACAACATGGAGATGCTTCCCTGGGACGATTGGGGAGCGATGCCGCAGCCCGAGGAGGAAATATCTCCGGATGGCTTGGCGCGCTTCGATCGTCTCGCTGCGCTGACGGTCGACGTAGACCAACGCTTCGGCGAGCTGCAGGCCCTCTACCAGGACGATGCCGGGCTGCGCGTGCCGGCGCAGGTCTTCAACGGCGTGCGGCAGCAGATGGAGAATGTTGGCGGCGCGTGATCTTGAGATGGAACTTCCGGTCCCGATTGTCTTCCGGGCCGAAACTGTGCGATGACCGGTCGACCCCAGATACAACAGATCAAGGTGCGGCATCGGCATGAAGAAGATCGGTTTCCTCTCGTTCGGGCACTGGACGCCCTCACCCCAATCGCAGACGCGCTCCGCCGGCGATGCGCTGCTGCAGTCGATCGAGCTTGCGGTGGCAGCCGAGGAACTCGGGGCTGACGGAGCGTATTTCCGCGTGCATCATTTCGCCCGACAGCTGGCCGCTCCCTTCCCGCTGCTATCAGCGGTCGGTGCTAGAACCAACCGGATCGAGATCGGCACCGCCGTCATCGACATGCGCTACGAGAACCCGCTTTATATGGCCGAGGATGCCGGTGCGGCCGACCTCATCGCCGGCGGCCGACTGCAGCTCGGCATCAGCCGCGGTTCGCCTGAACAGGTGATCGATGGCTGGCGCCATTTCGGCTATGCCCCGCCCGAAGGCCATAGCGAGGCCGACATGGCTCGCCACCATGCCGAAGTCTTCCTCGAAGTGCTGCGCGGCGAAGGGTTTGCCAAGCCGAACCCGCGGCCGATGTTTCCCAATCCGCCCGGCCTCTTGCGCCTCGAGCCGCATTCCGAGGGCCTGCGCGAGCGGATCTGGTGGGGCGCAAGTTCCAACGCCACCGCCGTCTGGGCGGCCAAGCTCGGCATGAACCTGCAGAGTTCCACGCTGAAGGACGACGAGACGGGCGAGCCCTTTCATGTCCAGCAGGCCGACCAGATCCGGGCGTACCGCGAGGCGTGGAAAGCAGCCGGCCACACGCGCCAGCCGCGCATCTCGGTCAGCCGCAGCATCTTCGCGCTAGTCGATGATCGCGACCGCGCCTATTTCGGTTACGGCAACGACGGTGAGGACAAGATCGGTTTCATCGACGAGAAGACCCGCGCAATCTTCGGTCGCAGCTATGCCGCCGAGCCCGACGCCCTGATCAAGCAGCTCGCCGACGACGAGGCGATTGCCGAAGCCGACACGCTGCTGCTCACCGTCCCCAACCAGCTTGGCGTCGATTACAACGCCCATGTCATTGAAGCGATCCTCACCCATGTCGCGCCTGCGATGGGTTGGCGCTGATGTTCTTTCCCGGCGAGCTGTCTTCGCCGGCTCCAGCACATTACGGCTCATGCGCGGTTTGATTTGCCGCAGCCAATTTCCCCATGGCCTGCTGGATGGTCGAGAAGAAGAGCGCCGTCGTGATCCCGAACATCATCAGCCCGTTGGCTGCCTGCAGCGGCGCAAGCAGCCGGATACGGCCGTCAAGCACCACGTCGCCATAACCAAGCGACGTGAAGGTGACGCCCGAAAAATACATGGCCGTTTCGAAATCCTCGAAGGCGCCGAGCGCACGATATAACAGCGCCCAGAAAGCGACTTGCAAGATATTGCCCAGCATGAGGACGATCATCAGGACCGCGAATTGCAGGAAGATCCTCCGCCGAGGCTTTCGGCCCACGGGTTGCGTGCGCGCGTGAGCAAAATAACGCGCGGCCAGCACTGAAGCCAGTGCCTGGAGCGCGAGGCACATCGACATCGCAAGCAGGCCGAGACCAATGACTGTAATCATGGGGCCGGACCTTCGATCTGGGGTCCGTCCTCAACCGGCCGCTGATGCAGCCATTCCATCAGCAACACGAAGCCAACAGCCAGCAGCACGGGGCCGACAAATATACCGAGAAGGCCGTCGGCTATCATCCCTCCGATGACACCCACCAAGATGACCGGCATCGGCACGTCCGATCCACGGCCGAGCATCAATGGTTTGAGCAAATTATCGCTCAGCCCGGCGATCAAGGACCATATGGCGAAGATGATTGCCGGTGTTGTCGCCTCCGTGGCAAAGACATAGGCCATGACGGGCAGCGTCAGCAGCAGCGGCGGTATCTGCACGACTGCCAAGAGAAACGTGACAAGCGTCAGAGCGCCGGCAGCCGGAAGGCCGATAGCGAAGAAGCCAATGCCGACGAGCATCGACTGGATCACCGCCACGCCGACCACGCCGACCGCCACTCCCCGGATGGTAGCGGCGGTCAGATGGACGAGCCGGGCACCCCGCGCCTTGCTGTTGGTAATGAGCTCCAGCAGACGGAGGGCAAATGCCGCAGCACCCTTGGCATAAGCGACAAGCACGGCGGCGATCGCGATGGAAAGAACGAAGGACAAGCCACCAGTGGCCAGGCCGCCGGCGAAAGATGCGAGCCACGCAGCGGGCTTGCTCAGCATCTGGCCGTATTGACTGAGCGCCAACGGCAGATTAGCGACAGTGAGCGACCAGCCCTCCGAGAGCTTCGCTCCGATCACCGGCAGGTCGGCAAGCCACGTTGGCGGCGGCGGGATCGTCAGGCTGTGGTTCTGCAAGCCGGAAACAAGCCAGTAAATGGAAGACCCAAGCGATGTGACCACGACGAGCATGGGCACCAGCACCACGGCAACACCGACCATCCCGATGAGAAATGCCGACCACCGATTGCCGATCCGACCGGACAGGCGCAGATGCAAGGGATAAAGCATGACCGCCAGGATCACCGACCAAAGCAGAATGCCCATGAACGGCAATATGATCCTGGCACAGACATAGACCAGAAGCGCGACGAGGCCCAATTGAACCGCCGCATGGATGATGGATGGTCTCGACGACGCAAGGTCGGCGTTCAATGCGCTGGACGTCATTTTCCCCTCCCGATCCGGAACGTTCGCGAATGAGCGAAGCCGGACGTTCCCCAATCGGACAACGAAACCTTCCTGCCGGTAACACGCCGTAATTGGTGGTTCGGCGAAAATATTACCGACGCCATGAAAGGTCGTCTCCAACGCCCCGTCATCATACACGACTTCGTGAAAACGGGATACGGCCGCCGCTGCCGGGCTCTCAAACCCGCGGATATCTCGCACGGAATTCGCGAGGGCTGCAGCCCTCGCGTTCATGAAAGACCCGCGAAAAATAAAACGGGTCATCCAGGCCGACCATGGCGGCTATCGTTTCGATCTTTTCGTCGGTGGTTACCAATAGTTGTTTGGCATGATCCATGCGCGCCCGAAGCTGAAATGCCTTGGGAGGAAGTCCAGTCTCGAGCGTGAACCGCCTGCGCAGCGTGGCGGGAGACATGCCGTGCTCGGCGGCAAAGGCTGCAAGGTCCAACGGCTGCATCGCCCGCCGCCGTAGCGTTTCCACGATGTCGGCTATATCCCGCCTCTCCTGGCGTCGATCGGCCGCGCCGCTTGCCCGCCTGGCGGCTGATATGACGATGCGATGCAGCATCAATGCCGCCGACGCCTGCCCGAGGTTGGTGTCGTCAAGCAGATCGGCATGAAGCTTGCCGAAGAGCCGCACCACCTCGTCGAGATGATGCAGGGCCACGACGGGATGTCGCTCCGCGATGATCCCCAGCCTCACGAAGTCCCGCGTGAACGACCCTTCGAAAAGCGCCCAGCGCTCGTCCCAGCCGTCTTCGTCGGGGGCATAGGAATGCACGCGGTTGGGAAACAGCCAGAAGAGAGCCGGTCCGGTCAGGCTCATGCGGCCGGTGGCGGCGGTTTCCAGCCAGCCCTGTCCCCGCTCCACCAGCACGACGGCGAAACTCGGTAGTTTGCGGTCCGTCACCGCACGGCGGGCATGCTGCCTGCCGCTGCCGGCGACTGCCAGTCCGCCGGCCGCGCTGAGCGGTGTTCTATAGATGGCCTCAGCGTCTCTCATGGTGAGCGAAAAGTCCAGCTATGGATTTCCTCTATGTCCGTTTGTATGGCGGATCAGGTAATTGATGACAAGCCAACTCAAGCGACGGAGGAGTGAAATGTCAATTGCTGCCGAGGTCATACAAGCTCGCAAGATGGAATTTCCTCTTGCAGCAAATGGCAGGACCTTGCCCGTTGAGCGGGTCGGTTGGCTCGCGCCAACCGATCCCGGCATCGGCATCGACGCCATCCGCCGCCGCTATCAGGACGATGGTTATGTCTGGCTGAAAGGCCTTCTGCCGCGGGCCGATGTGATCGATTTCCGCCGCTGGGTCTTCGAACGCCTCGCCGAAACCGGGCTGGTCGAGCCCGGAAGCGATTTTTCGCGGGGCTTGGCGGCTGCCGATGGCTTCGACAGGAGCCTGGCGGACAGGCGCCTGATGTCGCTCGTCCGCTCCGCCGCCTATGAAGGCTTCTGCGCGCAACCGCCACTCGCCCGCTTCTTGGACGATTTCCTGCAGGGTATTTCCTATCTGCACAAGCGCAAGATCATGCGTTTTGTCCAGCCGGGAACGCCGACGGCCACACCCGCCCACTACGATCTCGTCTATCTCCGCGGCGGCACCCGCCGCCTGGTGACGGCCTGGATTCCGATCGGCGATATCCCCACCGAGATGGGCGGCCTGGTCTATCTCGAAGGCTCGCACGCGCTGGGCGTCAGGATGGAGGCCGAGTTCCAGGCTGCAAGCGGGGATCTTTCTGCGGAAGAACGGGTCAGTGCCTATAACCGCCATATGGCGGAAGGCGGCTGGATCTCGAAGGATCTGCCCGATATGGCGGAGCGCTTCGAAACCCGCTGGCTCGCCGCCGATTATGAGGCCGGCGACGTGGTGCTCCACTCGCCCTACATGATCCACGCCTCGACCACCAACCAGGACCGCAGCCGGCGGCTGCGCCTCTCCACCGACATAAGATATCAGAATGTCGACGACGAGATCGACGTCCGATGGAACAACCATTGGAGCCTCGGCGACATGCTGTAATCCGGCTTCCAGGGCCCGTTCGGCAGAGCCCGATCGTCTGACGTCGATGCCGGCCGCGCGTTAGCCGAGATTCGCGGCCATGTTCGTTTCCTTCCTTTTTGTCGTGCCCGGCCACCTTTGTTGACCGGCGGCCGGTCCGATGGCTCACGAAGGGATGTCGACACAGAAGCGAAGCGGTCGGACCTTACTACTGCGTTAGGCGTTGATGGTCGGAACCTTGAATCGATCCCATGACTGACCGACTTATGGCTGTAGCCGAACCGCTCGAGTTGCCTGATGCCGCGTACGAACCTGAATGATATTCTGATCTTCATGGCCGTCGTCGATGCCGGAAGCTTTATCGCCGGCGGCCAGGCCATGGGCCTGTCGCGTTCGGCGGCAGGCAAGGCTGTCACCCGTCTGGAAGACCGGCTCGGCGCGCGCCTGCTGAACCGCACGACGAGGACATTGAGCCTGACCGACGAAGGCCGGATGTTTTACGAGCGCGGGCTGCAGATCCTTGTATCGGTCGACGAGGCGGAAGCGAGCGTGGCGGGGCAGAACAGCACGCCGCGCGGCGTGCTCCGGCTTACCGTTCCCGATGCTTTCGGGCGGCTCGTCGTGCTGCCTTTGCTTGAAAAATATCTTCGGGCCTGGCCCGACATCCAAGTCGAAGTGAGCTTCACCGATCGCCTGGCCGACATTGTCGAGGAAGGCTTCGATCTGGCGATCCGGGTCGGCGCGACGGCGACGGACACCCGCCTGGTCTCACGCGTGATCTCCACCTATAAGGCGCGGCTCTGCGCTTCGCCGTCCTACCTTGCCTGGCGCGGCGAGCCACGCGATATCGACGATCTCGCGGTCCATGACTGCCTGATCTTCGCCGGCCGCAATCAAAGGCAGGGCTGGCGTTTTCGCGGGGAAGGCGGTTCCTGGATCAAGGCGCAGGGCCGCAGCCGCCTGAGGCTCGACAGCGGAGAGGCAATCCGCGACGCCGCCCTGGCGGGACTGGGCATCGCGCTGCTTCCCGATTTTCTCGTCACCGACGATCTCGCCGCCGGCCGCCTCCGGCAGATCCTGGCCGACTTCGAAACCGACGACGCAAAGATCGTTACGCTCTATCCCGACAAGCGCCTGCTGGAACCGCGTGTCCGCCGCTTCATCGATCTGATCGTCGAGGAGCTTGGGCGCGGCTAGAGCTAGACGCTTCAGGCGAGGCCCCTGTCAAACCCGCGAAAGCTCTTCAGCGCCAGCGGCGCAAGCGTTGCCGCGAGATAGGCAATCCCCATCAGGAACAGCGCCGCGGCAAGGCCGAGCGTGCTGATCAGCGCGCCGCCGGCGAGGCCGCCAAAAGGGATGAGGGCGAAGCAAAGGGCGGTGTTCAATGCGGTGACGCGACCAGTCAGCGGCTTGGGGATGCGCTCGAAGATGACCGCCGACAGGATCGGATTGAGGAAGCCCGACGCGAATCCTGCGATGGCGAGCGTCGCAAAGACGAGGCCGATGGGCGCGTCCAGCGCCGGAACGAGAAATCGCGGAAAACCGGTCAGGAGGAAGGCCACCGTATAGACCATCAATCGTGGCATGCGCTCGCCGATCGCCGCGGCAATCGCCGCGCCTGCGATCGAGGCGCCGGCGAAGGCGGCGAACATCGCACCGAGCAGCTCCGGGCCATGGCCGGCATCCCGTGTCCAGACCGGCAGCAGCACGGCATGATAGGCCTGGTCGAAGAGATTGGTAACCGCCACCATGGCGACGATGCTGACGAGCACGGCATCGCCGCGCAGAAAGCGCCAGCCTTCGCGCAGATCCTCGATATAGGAAGCCCGCTCGACCGGTCGAGTCTCGAGCGCGGGCGTTCGTCGCGTCCCGGGTATGCCCGCGGCAACGATCAGCGCGGCGGCGGCGAAGGTGGCGGCATTGACGAGCAGCGCCTGGCCGGGGCCGATCAGCCCGATCAAAGCGCCGGCGCCGGCCGCGCCCGCCGTCGAGGCCAGCCGTTCGATGGCGCTCGCAACGCCGGTCACTCGTTCGAGCGGTACATTGGCGAGCGTGGCGATATCGGGAACCATCGCCTGCTTGGCCGCATCGGAGGGGCCGCGCAGCACGCCCATGGCAAAGACGAGCGGCAGCAGCACCGGCATGCCGAGCATGCCGAAGAGATCGAGAACCGGCACCAGAGCGACCACGAGCACCGAAGCGGTGTCGCAGATGATGGCGATGCTCTTGGCGCCGGCGCGGTCGATCAGTGGTCCGCCGAGCGCCTTGGCGATGACATAGGGCAGCATCTCCATCATTGCCGTCAGGCCTGTCAGCACCGGGCTGCCCGTCGTGCTCAGCACCAGCCAGGAAATTGCGATGGTCGAAAGCCGCGTGCCGGAGAGCGAGAATGTCTCGGCAGCCGCGAGCGCCAGGAACGGCCCGCTCCGTCTCACTGCTTATCCTCCCCTTCGCGATGCGGAACGCGGCCCGGATAGGGAAAGGCGTGCAACATGACATAGAAGGGAACCATGCCGGGAACCTGCGACGCCGCCTCCCCGAGCGGCGGGGCCGCCCGCATCGCCTCCAGGATGATGTCGCTCAGCCGCTTCGTCAGGGCCCCGGCTTGTGCCGCCGTCATCGGGATGATGATGTCGTCGGCAGCCGTCGCCTTGCGCCATTCAGCCGGCAGCTCGGCATATTCCTCCAGCGCCTGCTGCATCTGGCCGACCTGCAGCGAGAGTGCGGCCTGGTTGAAGGCGATGTCGAGATCGAGCGCCTCCCCTTCGGCTTCACTTGGCGGCACCGAGGTCAGCTCATGGCTGGCGCGCCACCAGCGGTCGCGCCGCGAGGCATGCGGCGCCTCCTCGATGAAGCCGTACAGGGCAAGCTGGCGCAGATGATAGCTCGTCGCGCCGCTGTTCAGGCCGAGCCGCGCGGCAAGCTGCGTCGCCGTGGCAGGCCCATCGATCCTGAGCATGCCGAGCATGCGCAGTCGGACAGGATGCGCCAGCGCCTTCAGCGCGGTCGGCTCGGGCACGACCCGGCTAACGGTGCGGGCAGCGGCGGCATCTGCGGCAGGTTTGGTGTGCGGATGTTTCATGCGCGAAGCATATAATCGCAAACATATCTTTGCAAAACTTTCTTTGCAAAAATTTGACTGCTGTGGAAGGCGCTCGAAAACCGGCTTCTGATCTAGCCAAGCATGACCACGCATTTTAAGACCGTCACCGTGATCGGCATGATGCGAGGGGCAAGAGGATGGATGAGGAAGCGCAGAAAAACATCGGCACGTGGTATATCGATCCCGATGCCGAAGACAGGATGGCCGATGGGCATGCGCCAATCTGGCGCCACCTGATCGAGCTCATCGTCGAGCGAGACCTGACCGACAAGAGCGTGCTTGATTTCGGGTGCAATCAGGGCGGCCTGCTGCGACATCTCTACGCGATGCGCCCATTCCGCAAGGCGCTCGGCATCGACATCGCCGAAACCTCGATCGCCAAGGCAGAGACGCTGAAAGGCAACCTGCCGATCCAGCACCAGGTCGGCGGCCAGCTGGAAGGCTGGGCTGAGGAATTCGATCTGGCCATCAGCCACGAGGTCATCTACCTCGTTCCCGATATCGACTCCCACGCCGCCGATATCTGGCGGGCGCTGAAGTCAGGCGGCGTCTATTATGCGGTGACGGGATGCCATACCGACAACCCGCTCTGGCCGAAATGGCGCGAGCTCGTCGCCAACCGTACGAATACTGTCGTTCAGGATCGATCGATCACCGATTATGGCCGCGCCTTCGAAAAGGCGGGCTTTCAGGTTTCGGCCCGCAAGCTCGAATATGATGGCTTCATCCCCTTCGTCGCGGACGGATGGACGCCGGACTTCGCCGATGCGCTGACCTACTATACCCAGACTAAAATCGTCTTCAGGCTGGTGAAGCGCTAATCCCAGTTTCGGATCGTTGAAGCCTCATGAGCTCGACGTCGAAATGCGGCGGGCTGTCCGGAGCGACCTGGACGAAGCGGCCCCTGACGCGGAAGATTTGCTGGATCAGGTCGCATTCGGCCAGCTCGTGCGGTGCGCCGTCAAATCTGAGCTGTCCCTTTTCGAGCAGCGAGATGCGGTCACTGACGGCGATTGCCTGGTTGATGTCGTGGATCGCCATGACGACGGTGACGCCCTTTTCCCGGCTCAGACGATGCACCAGGTCGAGCACTTCGACCTGATAGCCGATATCGAGGAAGGACGTCGGCTCATCGAGCAACAGGACCTCCGCTTCCTGCGCAAGGGCGGCTGATATCCACGCCCTTTGCCGCTCGCCCCCGGACAGTTCCCGAAGGCTGCGATCGGCAAGTCCTGTAAGTCCGGTGCTTTCGAGCGCCCATTCGATCGCCTTCTCGTCGCCGCCGTCATAGGAGCGGAACAGACCGACATGCGGATAGCGGCCCTGCCGGACGAGTTGGGCGACAGTCATCTCGTCAGGTGCGGCCGGCTGTTGCGGCAGGAATGCCAACCTCCTCGCCAGCATCCGCCGCGACATCGAGGTGACGGCAACGCCATCCAGCGACGCCTTGCCCTCCGCCGGTTTGATCAGGCCTGCCAGCGCATGCAGCGCCGTGCTCTTGCCCGAGCCGTTCGGTCCGATCAGCGCTCGAATCTCGCCCTTTTCAAGCGAAAGCCTGAAGCTGGTGAGAGCCTTTCGCTGGCCGTACATCACCGACAGGTCAGAGCAGGACAATGGCATTCTCGGCCTCACATGGTTTTGCGCAGCAGCGCGAGCAGAAGCGGCACGCCGAAAACAGCCGTCACCACCCCGATCGGGATTTCCTCCGCCTGTCCCAGCAGCCGGCCGGCGAGATCGCCGAGCGTGACGATGATGGCGCCGAGCACGATCGTCAGGGCAAGCGACAGGATGAAATTCGTCCCCGCCAAAAAGCGGGCGAGGTGCGGCACGATGAGTCCGACGAAGACGACCGGACCGACCGCGCCGACGGCGCTCGCCGCAAGTGCGCAAGACACGATCAGCACGAGCGTGAACTGCCGCCGATAGGCAAGCCCGAAGGACCGGGCGACGGGCGCATCGAATTGCAGCAGCATCAGCGGTCGGTAAATGACCGGCAAAATTGCCAGTCCGGCGATCGTGAACGGCAGCAGGAAGAGCGCGTGATCCCAGCTGCGGGCATAAAGGCTGCCCGACAGCCATTCGAGGATGATTTCGATGCGGGCCGACCCCCATCCGGCGATGAGGCCGATCGCCAGCGCATGCAGCACCGCGCCGACCGCCACGCCGCAGAGCGTGATGCGCAGGGCGCTCAAGCCGAGACGAAAGGCAAGCAGATAGATGACGCCGCCGGCAAGCAGACCGCCGGCAAGGCCGGCGGCTGGCAGCCAGGCGACCGGCAACTCGGCAAGCGTGTTCGAGCCGGGCTGGAAGATATAGACGGTGAACAGCAGGAAGATCGTGACGGAGAGCGTCGCCCCTTGCGACACACCCATCAGCGACGGATCGGCAAGCGGATTGCGGGTGATGGTTTGTAACAGATATCCCGCTAGCGAAAAATGGATGCCAGCCAGAATGCCGGTGACGATGCGCGGAAGCCGGATATCGAGAATGATCGAACGCGCTTCGGAGGATCCGCCGCCGGTCAGCACGGCTGCAACATCCGCCATCGGAATATCGGCGACGCCGAGGAAGATCGCGGCGGCAAGCGACAAGACCGCCAATGCGGCGAGCGCGGCAACCATCCATGCGGCCGAGAAGCCAACCTTTGCCGAAACCGAAGCGGTCATCGTGTCTCACCTGCAAGGTTGAGCTGCCCGCGCTGGATGAGGTAAATGAAGACGGGACCGCCGAGCAGCGCGGTGATGATGCCGACCGGCAGCTCGCGCGGAATCGCGACGCTGCGGGCGATAACGTCGGCGAGCGTGACGATCAGCGCGCCGAGGGCGGCGGATAATCCGATCTCCCATCCCGTGCCCTGCGGTTTGAGCAACCGGGCAATATGGGGAGCGGCAAGGCCGACGAAGGCGACCGGCCCGGCGACCGGCGCGACGCCTGCCACCGGGATGACGGCGAGAATGAGGATCAGCGGCTTCCACAGGCCGAGCTGAAGCCCCATGCCGGCCGCCGCATGATCGCTCAGCATGAACATGCCGATCACGCGCCGGAGAGCGAGCGCACCGGCGATGCCGGCGATCGTCCAGGGCAGCATGTAGAGGAGATGCGACCAGGTGCGCCCTTGGAAGCCGCCGGCAAGCCAGAAGAGCAGCGAGGCCGATTGCGGGCCGGTCAGCAGCAGCACGTAGGTGGTGATCGCGCCGAGGAAGAGCGAGATGCTGACGCCACCGAGCGCGAGCTGCAAGGGCCGCCCCTGCCCGCCGCGCGACGCCCAGAATGTCACGGAGGCCGCCGCAAGCCCGCCGACAAGGCCGATGAAGGGATAATAGCCGGCCGAAAGCCAGGGCACGAACACGAAACAGCAGACGATCGGCGCAACCGCCCCCGATGTCACCCCGGTGATGCCGGGATCGGCAAGTGGATTGCGCGTCAACGTCTGCAGCACGTAGCCGGAGACGGCTAGTCCCGCCCCACCGGCCGCCGCGGTCAGGCTGCGCGGCAGGCGCAGCGTCCAGACCAGAATGGATTCGATTTTCCCGTCAGGCGCTAGAAGCACGCGGACCGCGGTCTCGATCGAAAGCGGCTTTGCGCCGACCAGCAACCCAAGCATCACCGCCAGCATGGAGGCGGTAACGATGAGCCCTATAGCCAGAGACGATTGCCGCGAGCTCATCGCAAGTCTTTTCCGCTGCTTAGTTCTGCAGTTCGGCGGGGATCAACTTGGCGGCCTCCGCCTTGACGTCGACGGCCGGGAACGTGTCGGGATAGAGATAATGTGCGGCCTCGCGCAGGACGATTTCGCGGGCGATCGGGCCATTGGTCTCGACCCACTGGTCGCCGACATAGAAGACCCGGTTGTTCTTGACCGCCGACAGCTGCGACCAGATAGGATTGCTCTCATGCGGGCGATCCGGGCCGGAATCATAGATGAAGATGACCTCGGGGTCCTTCTCCAGCATGGTTTCGAGGCTGAGATCGATGCCGAATTCACCACCTGGGCTCTTCGGCCCCGGAATATTGTCACCGCCGATTGCGGCGACGATCGAAGCCGAGGTATTTTCCGTGTGGAAAGCGAAAGGTGTTGCGCCGCCCCACATGATCAGGAAGCGGGGATTAACATCCTTCGGCGCCTTGCCTGCGTACTCTGCAAGATGCTTGCGGAAATCGGCATTCAGCTGCTCGCCGCGTTCGGTCTTGCCGAGCAGCATCGAAAGCGCGGCGGTTTCGCTGTAGCTCTCTTCGAGCAGTTCCATATTGTAAGCGACATAGGGGGCGATGTTCTGCAGCTGCGCCGCGTTGCCAACGGTATAGCGGCGGATCGCGATGATCAGGTCCGGCTTGGCTTCGGAAAGAAGTTCCAGATTGGGTTTGGCACGCTGGCCGATCTGCTTGATCCCGGAGGTCAGGCCGAGCAGGAAATCGGGTTCGCGGCCCGCCGTCATATAGGTGCTCGCAACGGGCTTGATGCCGAGCGCCAGGGCGACGTCATCGGCGAAATAGGAAATCGAGGCGATCCGCTTCGGTTGTGCCGGGACTTCCACCGTAACGCCGCGGTCATCCACAATCGAGACTTTTTTGTCGTCGTCGGCGTAAGTGGCCCCTGCCATCAGCAGTGCCGATAGCCCCAGGGCAGAGAAAAATGTGCGTGCGTATCGAGCCATGTGTGAAACCTCCCATCCAATGTGCGGACAGGCTTTAGCTAAAAAAGCGGAGTTTCACAATCATGATTTTGCGGTACGATTTCCCGACTGGACAAAATCGCAACTGGGAGAAACCGTCGCATATCCGACTCCATCGGGCAGTGTCCTCTTGACGGCTCAATCCGCCGGCAGCGTGAACACCGCACAAGGGTCGGCAATGCCGCGCAAGGTATGCTCTCCGAGCGGCGTCAGCGCCGTCGCCGTATTCGCTGCCACCGCGCCCGAGATCAGCACGCTTCGGCCGAGCGGCTTGCAGAGCCCTTCCAGCCGGCTGACCAGATTGACGGCGGGGCCGATGGCGGTGAAATCCAGCCGGTCGGCCGCGCCGATATTGCCCCACAGGATTTCGCCGAAATGCAATGCTGCGCCGAAGGGCAGCGGCGCCAGCCCCTGCGCTTGGCGCACCTGGTCGAGATGGGCCATGCCGGCACGGCTCGCGGCAACCGCACGAAGGGCGGCCTCGCAGGCCTCGCGATCCCCTCGGGCAGCGTCTGCCTCGACCGACGCAGCCGTGACCGGAAAGATCGCCAGCACACCGTCGCCCATGAATTTCAGCACCTCGCCCCCGAAAGCATGCACGGCGCCTGCGACGCGGTCGAACCAGGCGTCGAGCGTCGCGATCATTGCGTGCGGCTCGGTTACCTCCGAAAGCGCGGTGAAATCGCGCAGATCGGCGCAGAGAAGAGCGGCACGTATGGTCTCGCCGGTGCCGCGAGCAAGCGCGCCGGCCTGTACCCGGGCGGCACTGCGCCGGCCGAGATAGGCTTCAAGCAGCGCTGCCCGCGCCTCTCGCGCCGCGAGTGCTGCGAGCGGCGCGGCGGCAAATCGCGCGACCTCGCGCAGCCGGTCGGCTTCAGCCGGAGCGAATGCGCCCGACCCTGCCCGGTTGTTGATACCCGCCCAGCCGAGCATGGGACTATCCTGCGAAGGCCCTATTCGCTCCTCCCATACCGGCCCGAGCCCGGCCAGCCAGTCGCGCCCGGCCTCGCTCTGCGGAGCCGCGGCAAAGGCCAGCGCCTCGATGACAGCACCGGTCTCGGCCCGCCATAGCCAGGTGCGCCGCGCAATGATCGGATGCGGCACCGAAAGCGTCAGCGTGCCGCCGGAAAGCGGCAGTCCGTCGGCCAGCAGCCGGCACCCGAGCTCGGCCAGAAACCGTTCGGGACCAAGCGAGGCTCCGGCCTCGTCAACCAGCCAGGCAAGAGGAGACGGCAGATCCATCGCTTAACATCGCACGCCCACGTGGACGTCCGCAAGGACATCCCTGGGTGATCGTGGCGACGCTTCCAGCGACTCGGCCTGTCGCCCGCAAAGGCCGTCCGCATCGACTGTCGAAAACCATTCGGCGCGGTGGAAAACAAAAAAATAAACACTTTAAACTTGCGCGATTTTGGTTCCATTGTAGGGTCATTCGTCATCGTGTGATTGAGGGGTACGATGGGCACGATATGCTGGCCGAAAGATCCGTTGGATGGGAATGACATGACGCTGCTGACGTCGATCCTTCGGCGATGGTGCGAAAGATATCAGGTCGAGCTGACGGCGGAGGAGAGCAGCCGCAAGGCGAAGGAACTCGTCGAATGGTTCGAATTCGGCGTCAAGGATCCGGTCGAGCTCGAAGAACTGATCGACGACAAGTACTGGCTCGCCAGCAGGATCTGACCGTACCGGACAAATCGGGAGGACGCTGCCGGTCAGCGTCGCGAAGCTGTCTCATCAGAAAAGGCCGGGCGAAAATCGCTCCGGCCTTCGTCCATCTACAACTAGGCGAGACCCTTAGTCATAATCCCGCCAACGGCGGTCGCGATCCCAGCGCCTCTCATGGCGCCAGCGCGGGCCATCCCAATCCCGGTGACGCCGCTCCCAGCCCCAGCGGGGCGGGCCACCGTAAAAAGCTACCGGCGGCGGGCGTCTCCAGTTTCGTCGGCATTCGCCCCAGCGCGTCAGATGCCAGCCGCGACCGCAGGCGTAGTCGACCTTTGTGATATTGCTCTGGACATTGATTGTCCCAATCGGCATCGCCTGCGCTGTGCCGAACGAGAGGCTGCCAGCGAGCAAGGCAGCCGCGATAGAAAGTGCCTTCATCGAGAACTCCATTTCAAACCAGCCGTCCACACCTTATGACCGCCGAATTGAACTGGAGATGAATTGCGCGTTCATGTTTGCGGGAGAAAAAGAAGCGCTTCCGCACGGCCGGTCCGAGCGCTGTTGTCGCAACGGCAAGCGCTACAGAACCGCCCCGCCGCCCGCAAAAATTGTTCATGTCCTGCCGTAAAAAGGATCGGGCCCTGGATCGCCCCCGGCGGCGACCTCGGTCAGCCGTCCGAGGTAATGCGCCCAGCCTTCCGCATGGCCGGCGCATTGCTCGGCGCTCGGCAGGCCGCTATGGGTGAGTCGCAGCAGCGTTCCGCCTCCCTGTTCGATCAGATCGATCTCGACCAGGCTCGACCCCGGCGGCACCACCTCGCTGCCGTCCCAGCCGAAGCTGTAGGCAAGGCGATGAACCGGCACCACCTCTCGAAACGAGCCGCGCGCAAAGCGCGCGCCGGTAACGTTGACGAGATAGAGCCCGCCGGGCTGCGGCTCGACCTGCGCCTCCGTTCCCATCCAGCGCAGGATCTTTTCCGGGTCGGTCATCAACGCGAACACCGCGGCCGGCGGCGCCGCGATATGCGCCTCCCGGTGGACGACGAAGGGGTCTTGCATCTCTCTCTCCCATGGTTTCCACGGCCCTGCCCGTCTCCGGTGGAGACGGCGCAGCCTGTCTTGCCGTGTTATTCTGACGTGAATGTCCTCACGCACAGCATGTAGGCGCAAGCCCATCCTCCGCAAGAGGGACTGCCCGTTGCGATCGACCAACAAGCGAAATCGCCGTGTCGGGAGCGCTGATCCAGCATTAGTCGCGAAGCATTTCGGCCTATTGCCAGCCCGTCACCTTCCCCCTATTGTTCGCGCCGTTCTCAGGGCGGGGTGCAAGTCCCTACCGGCGGTATGCAATTTAGATTGCGAGCCCGCGAGCGCCTTCTTCGGAAGGGTCAGCAGATCAGGTGAGATGCCTGAGCCGACGGTCATAGTCCGGATGAAAGAGAACGTGCGTTCCTGCCGCCCTTGCGGCTGTCGGGGACGTTCGTGATCGCCTTGGGTGATGTGTCTGTTCGCCAAAGGAGATTACCATGACACCCACCCGCTATGCCTTCGTCAAAGCCAGTTGGCACGCCGACATCGTCGACCGCGCCCTAGATGGCTTCCATCAGCTTATTCCGCCCGAGCAGATCGATGTGTTCGATGTTCCCGGCGCATTCGAGATCCCGCTGCTGTCGCGCGATCTTGCGGCAACCGGACGCTATGCCGCTGTCGTTGCCGCCGCCTTCGTCGTCGACGGGGGAATCTACCGCCACGAATTCGTCGCCCAGGCCGTCGTCGATGGGCTGATGCGCGCCGGCATGGATACCGGTGTGCCGGTGCTGTCGGTTTCGCTGACGCCGCATCAGTATCAGGAAACCGAGCACCACAAACAGATCTACCGCGCACATTTCGTCGAGAAAGGGCGCGAGGCAGCAAAGGCGGCTCTAACGATCGGCAAGACCCGCGCCGCTCTCGCCGCGTAGGAACTTCCTGCACGCCGGCTCGACGAGCCGCAGGACGACAGACGAAGGTGGCGGGAAACCGACCCCGCCGCCTCATCGGATCGACATGACCTCACCAACCGCACGAATCGAGAGCGACGCGCCGTGTGTCGTAGTGGAATCCGCCAATAATTGATTCGACGACCCCACCGCGCCGTGGTCAACTTGGCCCGTCACGTGTCCGCAATTCTCAAGACATCCAGAACCCAAGGAGCTTAAGATGAGCAATGCACTGCGCAGCGAAACCCCCATTGAAACCCCGAGAACACAGCCCGTCGACACCAAGCTCGAGGTGGTCGTCATCCCCGTTTCCGACGTCGACCGCGCCAAACGTTTTTACGACGGCCTGGGCTGGCGGCTCGACGCCGACTTCGCCAATGATGCCGATTTCCGGGTGATCCAGTTTACTCCGCCCGGCTCCGGCTGCGCGATCATCTTCGGCAAGAACGTCACCGCCGCAGCCCCCGGCTCAGCCCAGGGGCTCTATCTTATCGTCTCCGACATCGAGGCCGCCCGCCGCGATCTCATCGCCCGCGGCGTCGAGGTGAGCGAAGTGTTTCATGACGCGGCCGGCATCTATGCCGGCAAGGACGAACCCTATCTGTTCGGGCGGCTCCGCATTGCCGGCCGCGATCCCGATCACCGCAGCTACCGCTCCTTTGCCTCCTTCAAGGATCCCGATGGCAACGGCTGGCTGTTCCAGGAAGTCACCACGCGCCTGCCGGGACGCATCGACGCCGACGGGACGACGTTCACCACCTCGACCGATCTCGCGTCAGCCATGCGCCGTGCTGCGACCGCGCACGGTGAACACGAGAAGCGAAACGGCGGCAAACACGACGAGAACTGGCCGGACTGGTACGCCGAATACATGGTCAGCGAACAGGCCGGCAAGCAGCTGCCCTTATAGGCAAGGGCGGCGACCAGACGGCGACATCATTTGAGAAAAACATCCCGGCGGGTACCGCACGTACCGCGCCGGGATTTCATCGTGTGTCTTTTCCGCGTGCAACGACCACCATACCATCGAGCCCGTCCTGGTGAGCATTGATCATCGGATTGGAATTGGCAGTAGCCAGCTCCTTTGCCGGCTCGCCAGTCTGCGGGGCTGGATCTCAGCCGCCATACCACATCCGCCGCAGCAGGTGATCGCAGCGGACGAACTGGTGATAGAGCGCAGCGCTGGCATGGAAGACCAGCAGGCCGACGAGCAGGAAGGCGCCGAGCCCATGCGGGCCACGCGGCGGATAGGCGGTGAAATCAGGGAGCGTGGCACCAGCTGCCCCGAAGACGGCGGGAGCAGCCCCGCTGAGGATGATCATCCCGATGCCGCTGGCGACCATGCCGAGAATGAAGATGTAGAAGGCGACGTGAACAAAGCCCGCCAGCCGCTCCTTCCAACGGTGTGATGCCGCCACCGGCGCAGGCTTGCGATCGAAACGCCACCACCAGACGATGCGGAGAGCCGTGAGAAGCAGGACGACGATCGCCACCGGAATGTGGAAGCGCAGCAGCCCTGCCTTGGTCGCGGCATCCATGGCGTTGGCGGCCCGGAAGCCGGAGCCGAGCAGCACCAGGATCAGAACCGCACTCAACCAGTGGATCGAGACCGCTATTGCGCCATAGCGATCAGGCCTGCTCTTCAACATCTCCATGTCCTTCCAGTTTGCTGCGCAGCGCCTTCATGACGGCATGCGTGGTTTTGAGATCCTCGACCTGAAGCCCTTCCGAGAGCATGTCGACCCAGGGAGCCTGCAGGCGCATGGCGGTTTCGTATGCCTGTTTTCCCTTGTCCGTCAGCACGACGAGCTGTGCCCGTCGGTGGTGCGGGTTGGGCTGGAACGCCAGAAGCCCTTCCTTCTCCAGATCGTTGACGATGCGCTGGACGTTCTGGCGGTTGGCCCCCATGTCGCGCGCCAACCACGCGACCGGCTGTGGCCGACCGGCTGTGACGACGGTGCCGAGAACTTGCCAGCGGGCGCTGGTCAGGCCGAGCCCGTCGACAAGCTTGTCGCCCGCGTTGATCATCCGGTTGTTGAGCCGGAAGAGATCCAGAATGAGGTCGGTCAAGGCTGTTCCAGCCGGGGTCCGTCGGGGTTCTCGCATTTGTCACCATATATCTATATTGACATCATAGTGTCAAATTGAATATGTATCCGTATCACCAGATTGACATCATGTAACCAAACCAGATGGAGTCGACCATGTCGCTCATGCGCCCGATGGACCCCGCCTTCCCGATCGATCGCCAAATCGCGATCGATGCCTCCGCGATCGTCCTCATCAACCTCTTCACGCTCGACAAGGCCGACGAGCAGGCCTTCCTTGATGCCTGGCAGGCCGATGCGGCTTTCATGAAACGGCAGCCGGGCTTCATCTCGACCCAGATGCACCGCGCCGTCGGCGAAAGTCCCGCTTATCTCAATTATGCCGTCTGGGAATCGACCGCCGATTTCCGGGCGGCATTTTCGCATCCGGAGTTTCGGGCGAAGCTCTCGGTCTATCCGTCCTCGGCGGTCGCCTCACCGCATCTCTTCCAGAAGATCGCCGTGCCGGGCATCTGTGTGGCGTAAGCAAAGCTGCAGCGTAGAGGCATGGCGGGAGGAGCGCGCCACGAGGCTGACGCCGACCTCTTGAGCGTCGGATGATCTCGGCCTCCGGCTCGCCGGAAGCCGTCATTGCGATGCGGGAGACATCTGCGACGTTATCCAATCGGAAAATGCGAGCATGGCCGCTGTTGGCGGCCTCGATTGCAGTCGGGTTAGCCAGTAGCTCCCCAACGATATGGTCGTAGGAAAAGGTTGTCTGACAGCCCCTGACGACAGATGCCTGGAAAACATCGACGGCGGTGCCAGAGCGATCCCCAGTCCTTGCAGGGCGGCCTCCATCATGGCAAGCGAAGAGTCGAAGACGATACCTGCGTTTATCTGTGCCGCCGGCGGAACGTTCGCTGCCGCAAACCAGGTGCTCCATTCGTCCGCCCTATAGCTTCGCAAAAGCGTCGCCTCGATCATGTCTGCAGGCGACCTTAAACGCTCGGCCAATTTGGGCGTGCACAGAGGCGAGAGCGGAGCGTCGAACAGACGCAGCGCTTCTGTGCCATGCCAGGAGCCGCTGCCGAAGCGAATGGCAAAGTCCAGCCCCTCGGCCGCCATATCGACGCGATTATTGTTTGTCGAAATGCGCACATCGATGAACGGGTGCTGTCGTTGAAAATCCGAAAGCCTTGGCAACAACCAGCCGACGGCGAACGTCCCGACCACGCCCAGGAACAGCAATTCCCGAACCTGCCCGGCTTCAATCCGGTCCAGCGTGATCGCCATCTGATCGAAGGAATTGGTCAGGGTCGGCAAAAGAGCTTCGCCTTCTGCGGTGATTTTCAAGCCTCTTGGGAGGCGCTGAAAAAGCGCAGCCCCCAATCGCTTCTCCAGGCTTTTGACCTGCTGGCTTACAGCCGCCTGGGTAACGCAAAGCTCGATGGCGGCCCGGGTGAAGCTGAGATGTCTTGCCGATGCTTCGAAAGCCCTCAGGCCATTTAAAGGGAGGAATTGCCGAACCATCTTAGCCCTAGATTTTCTTGGATCTCCTCCGAGATATCATCGTTTGCCGCCACAAAACAGTGCCGTTAAATGCCGTCCTCATGCGCTTTTGCGCTGATTAAAAGCTGCGTGCGGAGGATGAGAATGAATCGGAACTGGATAAAAACTCTATCGGCCGCCTTGGTCTCGACATGCATTTCCACAAGCGGCTTTGCGGCCGACGAGATGAAACTGAAAGCCATCTCGGACGCAGCGGTAAAGCCGATCATGGATAAATACGGCATTCCGGGCATGGCCGTCGCCATCGCCGTTGACGGAGAGGACCACATCTTCAACTACGGTGTCGAGTCGAAGGACACAGGCAGGCCCGTCACCCCGGCAACCATGTTCGAACTGGGATCGATCAGCAAAACTTTTACAGTCACCCTCACCTCTTACGCGGACGTGACCGGCCAACTTTCGCTGTCGGACAAGGCAAGCAAATATCTTCCGGCTATGAAAGGAAGACCCTTCGGCGATGTCGCGCTGATGAATTTGGGCACGCACACGGCTGGCGGATTTCCGCTGCAAGTTCCCGATGAAGTCAAAACCGAAAAACAGCTGATGGAGTATTTCGCAGGCTGGAAACCATCACATGCCGCCGGAACGCACCGAACATACGCCAATCCAAGCATCGGCGCGCTCGGATATATAACGGCAAAAAGCATGGGCAAAGACTTCGCAGCTCTTATGGAAGACCAATTGTTTGCTTCTCTCGGGTTGACGAGCACCTATATCAATGTGCCGAAATCGAAAATGGCCGACTATGCCCAAGGCTACAAGCGAAGCGGCGAGCCGGCTCGGATGACACCCGCCACTCTTTCGTCCGAGGCCTATGGAGTGAAATCCACAGCAAGCGACATGATCCGGTTCATCGACGCAAACATGGGACTGGTCGAATTGGACGGAAAGCTCCAGCAGGCGATCACCAATACGCACAGGGGATACTTCGATGTCGGCGCGATGACCCAAGACCTTATTTGGGAACAGTATTCCTATCCCGCGACATTGACGACGCTGATGGACAACAATTCCGGCGCGATGCTCAAGACCATTCCCGTCAAGCAACTGATGCCGGCAATGAAACCGCGCGACGATGTGTGGATCAATAAAACCGGCTCAACGAATGGTTTCGGCGCATATGTAGCGTTCGTCCCGAAAGAGCGGGTTGGTATCGTCATTCTGGCCAACAAAAACTATCCCAACGAGGACCGCGTCTCCGCCGCTTACCAGATACTGACTGAAATAACTTCGGCGCGTTGATCCGAGCATCAACGGTCGAAGATGTCCCGCCATTGCTTCTCACCGATCAGGCAGTCGGCGCCCGTCTCGGCGCCGGCTGTTTTCTGCACCGTCGCCGGCGGGGAAATGCCGCTGATCTCCAGCACCAGCTTGCGGCGCACGGCAACGGCGAAATCCTCGATCTTGCGGACCGGCAGCACGAAGGCGCCGGGACCGCCGATCACGCAATCCGCATAATATTTATCGAGCCCGTTGGGCGCATCGGAAGGCCGCAGCATGATGGCGAGGCCATTGATAATCATGCCGGCTTCTATCGCCTTGTCGCGGGCGGGGGTGACGGGATCGCCGGAATTGTTCGGTCCATCGCCGGAGACATCGATCACCTGCCGCCTGGACTGAAAGGGACTGGAAACGATCATGCTGGCCCCCTGGGCGATCGCGGTGGAGATCGATGTGCGCCGCTGCGTGGCAATCGGCCGGGCTTCGAGCTTGTCGGCAAAAGCGATCGCGTCCTTTTCCGTCTCGATCACCTGCCAGTCGATGACGGAATCCTGGACGACATAGCCAGCCCATTCGAAATAGCTGATGGCGATGCGGCCGGTCAGCCCGCCCTTCACCGCGTCAATGAATTCCTTGTGCTTGAGCGCTTCGACATAACCCTCGCGCTGGATGCCGATCTCCTCGAAGTCCATCGACCGCGAAGTGTCGACGGCAAGCACGAGGGTCACATCGACTTCGCTTCCCGCCGCCTGCGCGATAGGGACGAGGCCGGAAAGACCCATAAGCACCGCAAGTGTCGTCAGCATTGGCAATCCAATCCCTGCGCCATCCAAGCCGGCGAACTCTAACACAGCTTGGCCGACGCAGATCGCTCGGCCCCGCGTACGGCTTCAATTTTCGGTGATGGAATTGGAGGCCTCAATGCAGGGGAAGCCACAAGGGGGTCTTCCATGCTTTCAGCGCCTCGAGAAATACCTGCAATCGGGAGGGCAGGAAGCGGCGCGTGGGATAGACGGCGTGCACGAAAATTTCCTCGGACGACCAGTCCGGCAGCAGGCGGACGAGTTCGCCTCTTCTGATCTGCTCGTCGCAATAAGTCGAAGGCAGCAGGCCGATGCCGTGTCCGCGATAGGTAAAGGCGCTCACCGCATCGAAATCCCGGCTCGATACCGGCCCCGACACATGCAGGCGAACCGATTTGCGACCGCTCACGAGATGCCATTCCGCCTCGCCGTTGCGGCCATTCAAGAGAACGCACTGATGGTCCTTCAGCTCTTCGGGTTTGGTGGGAAGCACCCTGCCCTTCAGATACTCCGGTGCGGCGACCAGATAGCGCACGCTCTTGCCGAGCCGCTGCGCCACGATGGAGGAATCCTTGAGTTCGCCGAAGCGGATGCCGAGATCGACATTCTCGGCGACCAGATCGAGGAACAGGTTGGTGACGAAGAGATCGATCTGAATATTGGGATAGGTCTTCAGGAAGGCTGAGATGAATTCGTAGAAGACCTCCTGCCCGAAGATGACAGGCACGGAGATCTTCAGCAGACCTTCCGGTTTTCTCTGTGTCTCGGTGAGCGCCTGCTCGGCGTCGACGAGATGAGCGAGCGGTTCGCTGCACCTGTCGCAATAGGCCCGCCCCTGCGCGGTCAGGCTCAGTTTGCGGGTCGTGCGCTGTATAAGCGTCACGCCGAGCTGCTCCTCCAGCGACGTCACCTTCCGGCTGACGGTCGATACCGGCATGCCGAGGGAATGGGCAGCACGGCTGAAGCTGCCATACTGCGCCACCTTCACGAAAACGGCGATGTCGTTCAGATCGGCCATGCGCTGATTTTTGCATGGACGCAAAAGAGAATCCAGATATTTCCATCTAATCGAGGAATTGAGTTTTCGCCATATTCACCTTGCGAAAACAACAACCGGATGGAGGCGCATTCGCAGCAGCCCCATCTCGAGCAACCCCGCCTTTGCAACCGTAAGGCCCGCGTTGCCCGAACCAGATTATGGAGATCAACATGACTACGAGAAAAACAGTCATCGTCACAGGCGCCTCCCAGGGTATCGGAGCCGGCCTTGTCAACGCCTTCATCCAGCGCGGCTATAATGTCGTCGCTACCTCGCGCCAAGTCAGCGCTTCGAACGCCTTCCAAGCCTCCGACAAGCTGGCGCTCGTCGACGGCGACATTGGCGATGCCGAAACCGCAGCGCGGGTGGCAAGGACCGCAATCGATCGCTTCGGCTCGATCGACGCGCTCGTCAACAATGCCGGCATTTTCCTGGCTAAGCCGTTCGTCGATTTCACGATGGCCGACTTCGAGAAATTGTCCTCCACCAATCTCGAAGGCTTCATTCATCTGACGCAACAGGTCGTCAGGCAGATGCTTGCGCAGAAAACCGGCGGCAGCGTCGTCAGCATTACCACCCCATTGACCGACCATCCGATCGCCGGCTTCTCCGCCTCGGTTTCGATGATGACAAAGGGCGGCATCAACGCGATTTCCAAGAACCTCGCGATGGAATATGCGAACGAGGGAATTCGCTTCAATATCGTCGCTCCCGGCGTGGTGGACACGCCGTTGCACAAAGACAACCCAAAGGACTTCCTGAGGACGCTGTCGCCGATGGCAGGCATCTCCAATGTCGAGGAGATCGCCGATGCAGTCGTCTTCCTCACCGAAGCTCCGCGTGTCACCGGGGAGGTGCTGCACGTCGACGGCGGCGCACATCTGGGCAAATGGTAGACCATGCAAAAGCTGAGGCAGCCGGCGCGGAACGGCGGCTGCAGGACCTCGGCATCGCCCTTCCCCCACCGCCGACGCCCTTGGGCGCGTATATCGAAGCGGTCAGAACCGGCAAGCTGGTCTTCTTCAGCGGCATGCTGCCGGTCGTCGACCGCAAGCCCCGCTATATCGGCCGCGTCGGCGGCGCGCTGACGGCCGAAGACGGCAGGAAGGCCGCCGAGACAGCGACCCTTAGCGCCCTTGCGGCCGCCAGGGAATATCTCGGTTCGCTGGACAGGGTGGCGAAGGTCGTCAAGCTCGGCGTCTACATCGCCACCGAAGGCGATTTTCGCGACCACCCAAAGGTCGCCGACGGGGCATCCGAAATGCTGCTCCAGGTCTTCGGCGAAGATAAACTCTCCGGCCGAATCGTCCTCGGCGTGGCCAGCCTGCCATTAGGCGTGCCGATCGAGCTCGAGCTCGTTCTCGAGATCGAAGATTGAACGGACGGGCGCGCCCTCGGCGCGCCCTGCATTCTTGGCCGCCTGCGCTCAGAGCGTTCGCTGGTTCGCCGCTTACTCCCTCACACAGCAATCAACAGCAGCACATAGGCGATCACGCTTACCATCAGCCCACGAAACGCGAAGGTGACGCAGCGGTATTTGTTGCGAGCGATGGCCGATAGAATGTTGGCGTTTTCGAGATACTGGTCGAAGAGGTAGCGCTCGTCACGGCGTAGCGCGGCCTCGAAGAACATATCGCGATGATCAGGCCAGGCGCCCCAGAATAGCGAGGTGGAGGTGCCGAGACGCCGCGGCAGCACGACAAGAATTGCCGACAGGATCGAGAAGACCGAGGCTGCCGCAAGCAGGCCGGAAAAGAGCATGCTGCCCGGTGTGCCGCCGGTGTAACGCGTCAGGCTGAACACGGCCCTCACCTCGCTGGAGCTTACCAGAAAAGCGAGCATGAAAGTAAAGATATAGGCGGCCTTTTGGTCGGATATCTTGATCTGATCATAAAATATGTCGTTGATTTTCTTGATATGATCGAAATACTCGGTGCTGACGTCCCCGCTCGAGGGCTTGCTCAGCATAACCTCAGTGGCATTTTCGAATTCGCTCACCTGAATACTCCATACCCTAAAGTGTTTCCCTGATATTACACTTCGCGACGAAAGCAAGAACACGTGTGCAACATGCTTGACTTTTCCACTCTACACGGACAAAGGGGGAGCGGGGTATGGGGTCGAGGACATGCGGGGTTATTCCAGTAACATCTGTCGCGTCGGGATGGCGCTGGCTTTTGCCGTGCCCGGTTTCGGGCTGCCGGCGATGGCCGATCCCGTGCCGCGTGCCACGCCGGTCGCCGGCTCCGTCATCGCCCGCAAGATCGGCGAGGAAGTCCGCTTCATCGACGTGTCGGACTGGCGCGTCGTCGATATCAATCAGGATCTTTTGACCGGCGACGTGCTGCGCACCAATGCCAACGGCCAGCTCGCCATCGTTTTTTCCGATCACACTCAGGTCCGCCTCGGCCGCAATTCCTCGCTTCAGGTCAAGAAGATGGCTGCCGGCGGCGATACCGTACTCAATCTCCAATCCGGCACCATCTGGGCACGCGCCGAGCGCGGTGGCCAGGGCCTGACGGTGGAAACACCGGCCGCCGCCGCCGCCATCCGCGGCACGGACTGGACGATGACCGTCGAGGGCGCCAAGACCTCGATGATCGTGCTCGAAGGCCGCGTGGCGCTCAGCAACCCGCAGGGCAGCGTCGAGGTGAACGAGGGCGAAGGAGCGGTCGCCACCATTGGCCAGGCGCCGACCAAGATCATCAGCGTCAATCCCGATGACCGCGAACAGATGCTCTTCTATCTGGACCTGCGCGACGGCTTCGACCTGATGCCGACTTCGCCGCTGCGGGCCGACCGCATGGCGACGGAACGCCGCCGCCTGCTGGCGCTGCCGCCGGAGCGCCGCACCACCGAAGACTGGCTTGAACTTGCCGAAGTGCAGAGCGCCTTCGACGGACGCCATGCTGCAGCCGCAACGCTGAAGAATATCCGCGATCGCAAACTGACGACAGCCCAGCAGGCGCGTGTCGACCTGATCGACGCCACCATCGCCGGCTCGGAAAAGCGTTATGGCGATGCCGCCAAGCTCTTTCAGAAGGCCCTGCCGCACCTCGACCCGACACGCCGCAACATGGCTCAATATGGCGGATATTTCGCCCGTTCACTGGCCGACCCCGCCCATGCCGAACAGCCGCCGGCCAACACCACTGGCCCCTATGGCGCGATCATGGAGGCCTATACGACAGGCTTCCTAAAAAACCCGCGCGCAGCGCTCGATATCATAAAGAAAGCGGAGCAGCGTTATCCCGATGATCCGACCCTGCCGGCGGTTCGCGCCCAGTTGGCGGAGCTCACCGACGACCGTGAGCAGATGAAGGAAGCGATAGAGCGCTCGCTGTCGCTCGACCCCGATCATCCGATGGCGCTGTCGGCCCGTGCCGGCTACAAGGCGACCTATGAAAGCGATATCAACGGCGCGCTTGCGGACCTGAACCGCGCCATCGCGCTTGCCCCCGGCGCATCAGGCACACTGAATTCTCTCGGCCTGCTGCAAAGCTCGCGCGATGCCAATGGCGAAGCGGAAAAGGCGTTCAAGAAGGCGATCGAGCTCGATCCGCAGGACCCGCTGCTGCACGCGAACCTCGCAATCCTCTATCTCGATCAGGCGCGCATGAAGGAAGCCAAGCGCGAGATCGACACCGCGATCGCTCTCGATCCGTCCTTCGATCACGCCCTGCTTGCTCGCGGCCGCTATTACCTGCAGACCGGCGAGCGCGACAAGGCGCTGGCAGATCTGCTCGCCGCCAGCACCGCCAATCCCGCGCATTCGCAATCGCAGTTCATGCTTGCGGCCGCCCATTACGAAAAGGGCGACCGGCTTCCGTCCGAACAGGCGCTCGACAACGCCGACCGCCTCGACGATGACGATCCTGTTATCTCGTCCTTCCGCACCGCGATCGATATCGACGACTACGATGCGGATGGCGCGATCCGCAACGCGCAAGAATTCCTGCGCCGCTCGCGCGCCCGCGGCGGCGATTACAGCGGCCTCGGCGCCAATGCGAGCGCCGGTTCGACACTGAACGACGCCTTCCGCCTGCAAGGATTGGATGCCTGGGGCCGCTATTACGGCGATGCCGTCTTCGATCCTTTCAACGGCACCGGTTATATCGATCAGTCGATCAAGGGCAGCATCTTTCCTTTCGTCAACGCGACCAGCTTCAGCGACGACAATATCATCCAAAACCGCGGCAACGCGTCAAGCTACTCATCCTTCATCCAGGGCCTGCTGCTTTCGCCGCACATGCTTTCCGGCCGCTCACGCTCGGTAACCCTGTTTGACGTGCCCTTCATCGAAGGCTCGCTCGGCGGCGGCATCAACAGTGTCGACGGCCATACGAGGCGTATCGGCGAAGCCGAAATCCAGGGCTATTCGAACGCGACGATCCCGATCAGCTTCTACGGCAACCTCAACTGGGAAGAGATTGCGCGTGACGGCAACTACACGGACTTCGGCGGCTTCTCCACCGACAACAAGATCCTCAGCGGCAACGGCTATCTCACCGCGACGATCACGCCGGACGATCGCGTGGTGGCCTTCGTCAACCACGCCAAGAGCGACGGAGCGCTGAACGCTCTTTCGCAAGGCAGCGCCTTGACGGATTTTCTGAACGCTCTCGGCGCCGGCATTCCAACGTCGATCTCATCGCAATTCTCCGACCGCTACAATGAGAGCGAGTTAACGAATGCCGGTATCGGCTGGAGCCACACCTTCAGCTATGACAACATCCTGAACGGCGCGTTTTTCTATTCCCAAAGAAAATCGCAGACGGACAATTTCCTGAGGGTTGATGATGCGCCTGTTCTAGGTTTGCGCGATCCCGATATCATTCCGTTCCTCGATGCAACCGAGGACACAAGCTCGGAAACTTACATCTGGGCTCTCAATCACTCTATCGATACAGGCCCGCTGACCTGGCGGTACGGCATCGAGCGCGGCTGGATCGATGCCAGCACGACCACCTCCTCACGCCTTCATGAACTCTTTCCGCGTCTGCTCATCCTTCCGGAAATCATCGATGGTCCCAATACCCTGAGCAACACGATCGACATCGGCCGCGCTTATGTGGACGTCCTGCACGAGATTACACCCGATCTGAAGGCAGAATATGCGCTGTTCGGCACGCAACTGACGGGCGACGGTGTCGATGTCAGCCGGCTAGAGCCACGTTTCGGCGTTGCCTGGGCGCCGGTCCAGAACCACTGGCTGCGTGCTGCCTTCATGCGCCAGAGCGTGGAAACCGGCGTTCCCACTCTCGCCCCGGTCGGCATCCTCGGCCTGCAGACCAACCAGTATTCGGTGGGCATCGAAGGTTATAGCGATACAGTCGCGCTGCAATGGGACGCCGAGTGGACCGACCGTTTCTTCACCTCGGTCGAATACCAGCACCAGGAACTGCATGATTTCTCGATTGACTTTCCGCTGATCTCGCTTCCGGCGGCCGACAGCCTGCCGCTGTCGCGCGGCAGCGTCGACCGCGCCGCCGTGACTGCCAACGTCGCGCTCGGCTACGGTTTCGGCCTCTCCGCCACTTACGCCTACATGGAATCGGAGAACAAGGACCCGCTGGAACCGAATTACGGCGGTTCCCTGCCGTTCATCCCGAAGAATTCCGGCCAGATCGCACTGACCTGGGTCAATGAAGCCAAGGTCAAGGCGACGGTGGCGGCCAATTATATCGGCGAGCGCGACGGCGACGATCTCGGCACCAAGCTCGACGATTACTGGAGCCTCGACGCCCACCTGGTCTGGGAACCGTTCGACAAGCGCATCGAGCTGGAGGCAGCCGCCTATAACCTGCTCGACGAGGAGTTCGAGATCACCCCCGGCGTGCCCGGCTGGGGCCGCGCCTTCAAGGGCACGCTCAAAGTCCGCTTCTGATGCGGGCGCAGAAAAAGCCTCGGCAGGTCAGACCGGCCCGCGGGCAGGCCGAAAGCCGCCGCCTCCGTCTGCTGGTGCTGTCGCTTACCGTCCTGATCGCCATCTCGTTTCTGTCGCGCCTGCCCGCCTGGTCGCTGCTGGAGCTCAGAAGCTTCGACTATCTCTCGACCGTCGACGATCCCCGCCCGCCACCCGGCGGACCCGTCATCGTCGCGATCGACGAACCGTCGCTTGCCGATATCAACGCGCAATGGCCCTGGCCGCGCAGCCTTCATGCCCAACTAGTAACCCAGTTGCGCGCCGCCGGCGCCCGCGTCATCGGCCTCGACATCATCCTGGCAGAACCCTCGACCCCGGAGAACGACAACGCGATCACTAACGCCGTCGGCCCGGATGTCGTCCTTGCCGGCGACGAGACGTTGATCGAGACGCCGCAAGCCACGCAACTCATCCGCGTCACCCCGCTGCAGCAACTGACCGAAGCGGGAGCGAAGACCGGCATTGCCTCCGTCGATCTTGGCGGCGATGGCACTTTCCGGCGGATTCCGGCCTATGAGGACGGGTTTGCCGCAACGCTGGCGAAAGCGTCTGGAACGATTTCGGCAACCCTGCCGGCGGGCCAGCTTATCCAATCATTCGGCCCGGCCCGCTCCTATCCCACGGTCTCCTATTACCAGGCGCTCGATCCCGCACATCTTCTGCCGCCGGATTATTTCAAGGGTCGCGTCGTGCTCGTTGGCCTCAGCCTGCAGAACGCGCCGGTGATCGATAAGGGCGGCGTCGATGCCTTTGCCACGTCCTATACCGTCCACACCGGCACGTTGACCTCGGGCGTCGAAATCCAAGCGACGATCTACGACAATATCCGCCGTGGCCTGTCGATCGAAGAAGCTCGCCTCCCGGTGGTGGCCGCCTGTATCCTCATATCGGTCCTGCTTGCCGCCGCCACCGTCTGGC
The DNA here is from genome assembly GCF_032464655.1 of Rhizobium sp. 25PS6. Classification (NCBI taxonomy): domain Bacteria; kingdom Pseudomonadati; phylum Pseudomonadota; class Alphaproteobacteria; order Hyphomicrobiales; family Rhizobiaceae; genus Rhizobium; species Rhizobium sp. 25PS6. The sequence continues at coordinate 37,104 of NZ_JAWDIV010000021.1, read as the reverse complement.
GCTCGACGGGATGGCTGACGATCGTGACCAGCGCAGCTGCCCTTCTCGCCTTCGCGGCCCTCAGCTTTGCCGGTATCCGGCTTGCCCATATCTTCGTCGCGCCGCTCGGGCCGACGGTCGCCTATATCTCGGTCGTCTTCGGCCAAGCCGCCTTCGACTACGCCGAAGAGCGCCGCAACAAGCGCCAGATCATCCGCGCCTTCGCACAATATATCTCGCCCGATCTCGTCCGGCGCCTGTCGCAGGATCCCTCGCAGCTGAAGCTCGGCGGCGAGCGGCGCACGCTGTCGGTGTTGTTTTCCGATGTGCGTGGGTTCACCACCATCGCCGAGACCTTGAAGGATGATCCGGAGCAGCTGACCGGCCTGATCAACCGGCTGCTGACGCCGCTTTCCGACGTGGTGATGGATCATGGCGGCACGATCGACAAATATATGGGCGATTGCATTATGGCCTTCTGGAACGCGCCGCTCGACGATCCCGATCATGCCCTGCACGCCGTCAAAGCCTCGCTCGCGATGCAGGCAGCGATATCGAGCCTGAACCGTGAGCTGGAGCGGGAGGCGGCGATGCGCGGCGGCAGGCCGCATGTATTGAAGATGGGCGTCGGCATCAACACCGGCGAATGCATCGTCGGCAATATGGGCTCGACCCGCCGCTTCGACTATTCCTGCCTCGGCGACAGCGTCAATCTTGCCTCCCGCCTCGAAGGCGCCTCGAAGAATTATGGCGTGGCCCTGCTGCTCGGCGAGGAGACCGCAAGGCTGGTCGCCGGCACCTACACGGTCGTCGAGCTCGATCGCATCATCGTCAAAGGTCGCACCGTACCTTCGCCGGTCTATACCGTCGTGCACAGGGCCGAAGCCGAAGCCCTTGCCGCCCACCAGGCCTTCATCGCGGCGAAATACGCCGGCACCCTTGCGCCATCCGACCCCGCCTTCGACAGGCTGGCCGCCGATATTCCCGAGCTTGCCCCCTATTACGTGATCGTCCGGGAGGCGCTGGTCGAGTCCGGCGAGGAATAACCGCGCAGAACGCAGTCAACGCAAATCGATACTATCCCAGGCGGCGCGCTTCCAGCGGCGCGTCCTGTCTGAACCCCTCGAAATAACGGCCGCCATGCAAGGCAAGCTCCCGATCGGCCAAAGCCAGCAACCGGGCGCCGTCGCCCGCTGCCGCCAGTTTGAATGCCGCGTCGAATTCGGCTGCCAATTGCGCATCGAGCTTCTTCATGAGGCGCGGCGCCCATTTTCCGCGGCCGGACCATGCGCCGCGTCCGAGCAGAATCAGATTGGCGAGCTTCTGGTAGAGAAGTGCGGCGATGACGGCGATCTCTTCGGGCGGGCGCGTTCCGCGCAGATCGTCGACCAAATCGCTGACCTGATAGCGCAGCATGTCGTAGTCTGCCCCGGCAAGAGGTTTCGGTCCTGCCGCCAGCATACTTGCCGCCTTGGCCTGGATGACGTGCGCGCTGTCGATATCCGATCCCACTATACAGCCTGTCGCGACCATGTTGGCCATGATGGGATAGCCGCTGTCTACGTCCTGATGGAGGTAATGCGCCAGCGTCTGCGGATCGTGGACAAAGGCTTCGACCGGAAACCCATCCGCGCTGAACGACTCCCGCCAGGCTCTTTGGAGCGACGGGAACACCACGACCAGATCGATATCCGAAAGGACGGTGCCTTCGCCGCGCATGATGGAGCCGGCGACATAGGCGAATGCAGCTCCGGCATAGCGGCTGGCGATGCAGTGGCGGGCGACGGCCAGCGCCCGCTCCGCAAGAACATGTTTCTGGATATCGTCCACGATCTCGTCCTCGAATACGGGGCACAGGCGGGAACAAAAAACCCGCTCGTTTCCGGCGGGTTGGTTTCAGCAGCAATGAACGGAATTCAATTCACGCGTCTACCACCCACCGCGACGCGGTGGTGGTAGACGTCGTCGAAACTGTAAAAATCCTGCTCATGGCTAAGGTTAACGCGCAGCCGCGATAGCGTCAATGCACCGAAGCCGGACGCCAAGGACGGCTTTCCCGGCGCGATGTTTTGCGTCTAAGATGCATCAAGATTCGAAACAGGAAGAGCCCGCCAATGTCCGATCCCGCCACCGTCATCCCGCTTCCGCAACCGGTGTTGTTGCCGGTCGAAAGCAGCGCCGAGCGTTTTCCGGTGCGCCGCGTCTATTGCGTCGGGCGAAACTATGCCGACCATGCGATCGAGATGGGGCATGATCCCAGCCGCGAGCCGCCCTTCTTCTTCCAGAAGAATGCCGACAACCTGCTGCCGGCGGGCAAGGCCTTTCCCTATCCGTCGCTGTCGAACGACGTGCATTACGAGGTGGAATGCGTGCTGGCGCTGAAATCAGGCGGCGCAAACATCGAGGCCGTGGACGCGCTCGACTGCGTCTATGGCTATGCCGTCGGCATCGATTTCACCCGCCGCGACCTCCAGGGCGAGGCAAAGAAGCTTGGTCGTCCCTGGGAGGTCGGCAAGGCCTTCGAACATTCCGCCCCTATCTCCCCAATCGTTCCGGCCAGCCGCCTCGGCCACCCCGCGCAGGCGACGATTTGGCTGGAACAGAACGGCAAGCGCGTGCAGGACGGCGATCTCAACCAGATGATCTGGAAGGTGCCGGAGATCATCGCCGAGCTGTCGAAGCTCTTCACTCTCGCAGCCGGCGATATCATCATGACCGGCACGCCCGCCGGCGTCGGCGCGGTGGCCAGGGGCGATCGCATCACTTGCGGCATCGACGGCGTCGCCACGCTGTCGATCGAGGTCGTCTGAGGAGAGAGCCATGCCCGTCTACGCGCTTGGCGGAGCGACGCCGAAACTGCCCGCTGCCGGCCTCTATTGGATCGCCCCGGATGCCAGCATCATCGGCCAAATCGAACTCGGCGAGAATGTCGGCATCTGGTTCGGCGCCGTGCTGCGCGGCGACAACGAGCCGATCAGCGTCGGCGAAGGCACCAACATCCAGGAAGGCGTGATGGCCCATACGGACATGGGCTTCCCGCTGACGATCGGAAACGGCTGCACCATCGGCCACCACGCCATCCTTCATGGCTGCACCATCGGCAACAACGTGCTGATCGGCATGGGCGCCACCATCCTGAATGGTGCGAAGATCGGCAACAACTGCCTCGTCGGCGCCAATGCTCTGGTGACCGAAGGCAAGCAATTCCCCGACAACTCGCTGATCGTCGGGGCACCGGCGCGGGTCGTGCGCCAGCTCGACGAAGCGGCGGTCGAGGGCATCCGCCGCTCGGCAGAAAACTACGTCGCCAACTGGCAACGCTTCGCCAGGGATCTCAGGCAGATCGGGTGATCGGATAAGTCGGCGGCGGGTGGCGAAGCACCCTCTCCGCTCACCAGACTCCCGGAATCCAGCGCCACCGCACACGCTCCATGTACTCCGCATAACCTTCGAGGCCCTTGCGCAGTTCGGCTTCCTCGCCGAGCGTGCGGCCGAACAGGACGACGACGAGCAGGCCGGCGGGGATCAGCGCGTAGAGCGATCCAAGCGACAGCGCCATGCCGGCGCTGAGCACGATGGCGGTTGCGTACCCGGGATGGCGGATTACGGCGTAGGGTCCGGTGTCGATCACCTTGTGGTCGCGGTTGGTCTGAATGCGCACCGTCGGCTCGAAATGCCGGTTGACCGATTGCGCCCAGGTCAGGCCGAGATAACCTGATGTCATCAGGAGATAGCCGATAAAGACGACCCAATCGGGCTGCGGCGCCCAGTGGAAACGTCCGTCATCGAATGCGCCGACCGGAAGAATGGCAGCAAAGAGAATGATCGTCAGCGTCGCCACCACGGCGTCCCAGGATTTGGTACCCTTCTGGTATCGGCTGCGCGCCGCAAACAACTCCGGATTCGTCCGCCAGATCCAGATGATTGCGACAGCAGTCAGCACAAGGAACAGGCCGAGAAAAATCCAGCCGCGCGGCCAGTCGAGCGTGCCGGCCGGCCAGAACAGCGCTACAAACATCACGGCAATGGTGATGGCGAGCGATCCGAGCGACGGCGCCGCGGCGAATGAGTGACCGGGCCGAGTGTCCCGCTGCGTCATGATCGCTCTCCGTTCCATTACGGCGCCGAGCGTCCTCTTGGACGCGCAGAAGGATGCTGCGCATGGCGGATTTCATAAAAAAAATCGCCTTACTCGGCGGCTTCGAGAAACTGGCTGTTTCGTGAGGATGAGGCAAGAGCCTGAACCCTGGCCTCGGCCTTGGCGATCAGCTGATAGAATTCGTCCTGCGCTTCGACATCCAGCTGAATGACGGCATTGACGTCATCAGGCGTATCGCAAACGCAGGCGACCGCAGAAATCGGACAGATGCCGCCGGGATAACGCCTGCCGGCGCCCGTATAGGCGCGACGTCCCCAACGCTCGGAATAGACCGTCTCTTCCCGCTCGAGCTGCAGGATCGTTCCCTTGCAGGCGGTCACGATAGCCGCCTTGCCGTAGGCGAACCAGTGATAGTTCAGCCTCCGGAGAATATATTTGCCGGTGATATCTTCGCCAGCCAGTTCGGCAGGGTTTTCAATCATTCTAATCATGACGGCTTCCTCAACGTTTAAACAATATCCGTCATGTCTTCGCGCGCAGCAAGTCAAAAAACGCAGCTTTTGGAGACACTTAGTCACAAAGTGTTTCCGATTCTTACATTAACCACGCGCCGAGCACCCCTTGTGCACACAATTCTTCGTCGAATTTCCCGCAACCTGCCACCGATTTCGTCATTGTCCGAAGTGGCAGTCACGTCAATGTCCCCTTGTGTTTTTCGGCGCGGGCTCGATATGTCTCCCTGATCGGCCCGAAGACCGCGCCGTTTTCATCCCGGGAAGCGGGCGGCTGGTTCGCCGGTTCGCCATGAGCATGATGCCGAAAAGTGTAAGCGGTTTTCGGATGACATCATGCTCTACTCTTTAATTTAGAACAGGATTCAGGCTTTAGGTCGACCGGACCTAAAATGATCCCGTTCCAGCAGGAGAGCATCATGGTCGACGCGATCAACCCCATCTCCGCCACCGCCGCGTCCGAACCCACCAAGGTCGGCACCAGCACCTCGATCGGCTCCGAACCAGACAATGCCTGGGTCGCCGCCCGCCAGTCGCAGATCACGGCCGATCAGTTGGCAGCGAAGAAGGCCGCAAAAGGTCTCATCCCGCACGCGGATCTGATCGTCGAAAACGAGGAGCATCCGCAAAAGCGGCACGGGCATGCGGCATCGGACGACGGGGAAGAGGCCGGCGAACAGGCGGAACAGCCGGTCTTGTCAGGTGAAAGCGATCGGATCGGCACCCGGAATTTCGACGACGACACACCCTTCGGCGAGCGCGTCGCCATCATCTGATCGACGCAGACCGGAAACCGTCCGCGCCGTCAATTCGAGCCCGCAAGCCGGGCTTCGATCGCCGACTTATCGATGACCGACCAGACCTCGACGATCTTGCCGCCGCGAAATTCGTAGATGACGTTCTCGGTGAAGGAAAGGCGCCTGCCGTTCACATCGAGGCCGAGGAATTTTGCCTTTGGCCTGCAATCGAAGCCGAGCCGGCAGGCGATGTATGGGGGATCGCAAAGCAGCATCAGCACCTTGAAATAGAGATCGGGAATCTCATCGAAGTCCTGCTCGAGCATGCCGACATAACCCGGCAGCCCGAGCCGCCGGCCGTTATGAACCGCATCGTCGCCGACGAACTGCCCGAGATTGTGCCAGTCCTGCCTGTTCAGGCAGGCGATGTAGCCGCGGTATATCTCCGCGAGTTCGGTTTTCGTCACGCGATCGCCCCCGGCTTGGTTTCTCAGGCAAAGATAGCGCCGGGATCAGCACTTGCCAGCAGCGAACGCGCCGCCTCGAGAGTTTCAGTTCAAGAGAATTCGCCTGCACGGGGACCAGCAAGCGTCACGCGCCAGCCCGTTCGCGATTGGAAATCCTGGGTGGCCAGAAACGTATAGCCTGTGGTGCGCCAGAGCCTCACCGCGCTGGTCAGATTGTCGAGCACATAATCGCCGCCGTCCGTCCGGGCAATGAGAACGACGTGGTTTTGATCCTGCGGTCCAATCACCACGGAAAGCGCCAACCTGTTCGATGGAAAACCAGCTTCGATCAGGTCCTTCATCTTCTGAAGAGCGTAGTCCTCACAGTCGCCACGGCCGGCAACCGGCAGAGACCAAATATCCTTATTTCGGGAAGACGGGCGATCTTCCGCGGGAATGATACGTCCATTTACGGCGCGATTGACCTTTTGAAGAAGCGCTATTCCTGTCTGATCATTCAGCTGTTGCGCCGCCATCCTGCCGCACAGCCACTTGTACTTGGCGCAGGCTGCGGCGAATCCCACGGGTGCGCCGATGCTTCGCGTCACAGGAAGTGATGATCCCGCAACAGCTTGAAATTGCAGAAGAATGAATAAAAAGGCAGCAAGCGAAAAGACGCGCTTCATAGCCGATTCCCTTTAGTTGTTGCGAGACGATAACATAGGCTTAATAAAAATTTAGTAAAATTTTATACTTGCGATTTTAACTCTATTTGATGAATGAGACAGATTAACCATTATCTATTCTTCATGTTAATTGATCGTTAGTGTAAGAGTTCTCCCAGTTAACATTTAGTTAACCTTGGGAGACGATTGAAATGATCAGCAGAGCCGCGAAATTTAGCATCGCCATTGCTTCCCTTCTGGCAAGCAGCAGCTTGGCAACGGCAGCCCCGGCAGTCGTTAATTGCAAGGCCGCAGTTCGCGGCACACTCGAATACAGACTATGCATGCCGACCAAAGCAATTCGTGCCGATAACAAGTTTAGTCCGAACGATAAGGATCGCGGCAGCCGAGACATTGGCGGCGGCCAGAAGACGTCCAGCACCGGCTCCGTCGCCAGCAACGGGAATAGCGGCGGCGGCAACGGTGGCGGCAATGGTGGCGACAACGGCGGCGGCAACGGTGGCGACAACGGCGGCGACAACGGCGGCGGCAACGGCGGCGGCAACGGTGGCGACAACGGCGGCGGCAATGGCGGCGGCAACGGCGGCGGCAACGGTGGCGGCAATGGCGGCGGCAACGGTGGCGGCCATGGTGGCGGCAACGGCGGCGGCCATGGTGGCGGCAACGGTGGCGGCAATGGTGGCGGCAATGGCGGCGGCCATGGTGGCGGCAACGGCGGCGGCCATGGTGGCGGCAACGGCGGCGGCCATGGTGGCGGCAATGGCGGCGGCAACGGTGGCGGCCATGGTGGCGGCAACGGCGGCGGCAACGGCGGCGGCAATGGCGGCGGCCATGGTGGCGGCAATGGCGGCGGCAACGGTGGCGGCCATGGTGGCGGCAACGGCGGCGGCAACGGCGGCGGCAATGGCGGCGGCAACGGTGGCGGCAATGGCGGCGGCCATGGTGGCGGCAACGGCGGCGGCAATGGTGGCGGCAACGGCGGCGGCAACGGCGGCGGCCATGGTGGCGGCAACGGCGGCGGCAACGGCGGCGGCAACGGCGGCGACCATGGTGGCGGCAACGGTGGCGGCAACGGCGGCGGCAATGGTGGCGGCAACGGCGGCGGCAATGGTGGCGACAATGGCGGCGGCAACGGTGGCGGCCATGGCGGCGACAATGGCGGCGGCAACGGTGGCGGCCATGGCGGCGACAATGGCGGCGGCAACGGTGGCGGCCATGGCGGCGACAATGGCGGCGGCGGCGACAACGGTGGCAATAACGGTTCGGGCAAGGGCGGGTCGGAATCTAAACCGAACTAACTTGATCGGCGACATGAAAATGGACGTGAGGCCGGGTAACCGGCCTCACCTTTTTGATCGCCGCTTTGTGTATCAATGGGCGTCTAATACAGTCCGGGACCCCTGCGGGCTCAGCCATCGCGGTCGCCCATGTGGGCTATAGCATCGCTTCCAGCGAGCACCTTGGCAGCTCATGTCCCAACAGATATGGCCGTCGACGCCGAGCGGCATCCGTGAAAACGGAATACGATACCGTAAGAATGCAAAGAAGCCGGCGAAAAGGGGGAACGACCAAATCCGCGCCCGCGACTTTGATGACGACGACCCCTTTAGTGAGCGCGAGGCGATCGTCTAGCGAATGCGAAGAAGCTTACGCCGCGCAGGCCTCGCACAATCCGCGGATCTCGATCGTCGTCTTTTCAGGCTTGAACTTCTGCCCGCGCACCCATTCCATCAGTCGGTGGTCGACCTCGTGGTCGTGGAACTCCGTCACCTGGCCGCAGCTTTCGCAAATGGCGAAGGCGACGATGCCGTGACTGTGGCAGTCGTCGCCCGGATGGGCGCAGGCGACGAAGGAGTTGATGCTTTCGAGCCGGTGCACCACGCCATATTCGAGCAGCTTCTCCAGCGCCCGGTAGACCTGCAGGGGCGCGCGAAAACCGTGGTCGCGCAGCTTGTCGAGAATGGTATAGGCGCTGAGCGGCCCTTCGGCCTTTTCAAGCACATCGAAGACCAGCGACTGGTTCTTGGTCAATTGCGGTGTCGTCATGAGCCTTGTCCTTGCATGACCGCGCGGTGTCGCCTGACGGGAAGCAGGCTGAGCATGAAGAGGATCAGCGCCGCGACCACGATCGAGGGGCCGGAGGGCGTATCGTAGGTGAGCGAGCCGAACAGACCGCCAACGACGGCCGCCGCCCCGATCAGCGAGGCGAGCACTGCCATGATCTCCGGCGTCGGTGAGAAGCGCCGCGCCGCAGCCGCCGGTATGATCAGCAGCGAGGTGATCAGCATGATGCCGACGATCTTCATGGCAATGGCAATGACGACGGCCATCAGCAGCATGAAGAACAGCCGCGCCCGCTCCGGCTTCAGCCCCTCGGCCTCGGCGAGCTCGGCATTGACGGTCGCAGCCAAGAGCGGCCGCCAGAGCCAGGCCATTGCCACGAGCACGAACAGCCCGCCGCCCCAGATCAGTGCGATGTCGGTGGTGGAAACGGCAAGAATATCGCCGAACAGAAAGGCGATGAGATCGATCCGCACCCAGCTCATGAAGGCGACCATGACGAGGCCGATCGCCAGTGTCGCATGCGAGAGGATGCCGAGCAGCGCATCGGCCGACAGCGCCTGGCGCTTCTGCAGGAAGAGCAGCAGCACCGACACGAGGGCGGCGACGGCGAAGACAGCCAGTGTCAGGTTGAGTTCGAAGAGCAACGACAGCGCCACACCGAGCAGCGCCGAATGGGCGATCGTATCGCCAAAATAGGCCATGCGCCGCCAGATGATGAAGCAGCCGAGCGGCCCCGTCGTCAGCGCCAGACCGACGCCGGCAAGGATGGCGCGCACGAAGAAATCGTCAAACATGGCGCTCTCCCGCTTCATGCGCGTGCGGATGGGCATGGTCGGGATGATCGTGACTATGTTCATGACCGGCATGCCCATGCTCGTGCGCGTGATGGCCGTCGTCGGCGTGGCAATGATCGGTTACCGTGCCGTCGGCATGTTGCACCCGGCCGTCCGGCAAGTGCGTATGATCGTGGTGATGGCTGTAGACGGCCAGCGTCTGCGCCGCCCGGCTGCCGAACAGGCGCACATATTCCGGGCTGCGGCTGACGGATTCAGGCGTGCCGCGGCAGCAGACATGTCCGTTGAGGCAGATGACCGTATCGGTTTCGGCCATGACGACATGCAGGTCGTGCGAGATCAGCAGTATGCCGCAGCCCGTCGCATTGCGGATCGACTTGATCAGGTCGTAGAGGGCGATCTCGCCGGAAAAATCGACCCCCTGCACCGGCTCGTCGAGGACCAGCAGATCGGGCTTGCGGGCAATCGCCCGGGCCATCAGCGCCCGCTGGAATTCGCCGCCGGAGAGGTGCTGGACCTCGGCATCGAGCATATGCGCCATGCCGGCGGATTCGAGCGCCGAGAGCATATCGCGTTCTGGCAGCGGTCCTGTCAGCGTCATCAGCCGGCGCACCGAAAGCGGCAGCGTCCAGTCGATCGACAGTTTCTGCGGGACATAGCCGACCTTGAGGCCTGGCTTGCGCTCCACCCTGCCCTCATCAGGCCTCAACACACCGATTGCCGCCTTGGCGCTGGTCGATTTGCCCGAGCCGTTCGGCCCGATGAGCGTGACGATCTCGCCGCGCGCGACGGAAAAGTCGACGCCGCGCACCAGCCAGCGGCCGTTGCGCAGAATGCCGACATCTTCAAGCGAAACCAGCGGTTCGGCCCTGATACCAGCGGGGGTCTTTGCGGGAGAGAGCATCAAATTTTCCGAAAGTGCTGTTGCGTCCTGCTATTGCACACGTTATAGCATAACGCAATTGATGTAATAACATAACAATCGCAATTCAAGCGGAGCATATGATGAAACGTGCGAAGGGGCTTGTCCTTAAAATGCCGGCCTCCGTAATCCCGATGGCGGCGATCCCGGCGCTGGCGATCCCGGCACTGCTCTTTGCCGGAGCCATGCAGGCAGCCGATGCACCCGTCGTCGTCACCTCGATCAAGCCGATCCATTCGCTGGTTTCAGCGATCATGCAGGGTGTCAGCGAACCCGAATTGATCGTCGATGGCGCCGCCTCTCCGCATACCTACAATCTAAAGCCATCGAATGCCCGCGCCCTGCAGGACGCCAAGGTAATCTTCTGGGTCGGCCCCGGCCTCGAGGCCTTCCTCGAAAAGCCGCTGCAGGCGTTGGGCCGGGATGCCAACATCGCCGCCCTCGACGACGCGCCTGGTCTCGTCAAGCTGCCCTTCCGCGAAGGCGGCGCCTTCGAGCCGCATGATGACGCCCCGGAGCACGAAAGTGCTTCCGCTCACCATGAGGCCGAAGCCGCGCATGGCGCCGAAGCTGACCATGACCATGGGCGCGACGACCACGACCACGGCGCATTCGACACCCATCTCTGGCTCGACCCGATGAATGCCAAGGCCATGGCGGCCATGATCACCACGACACTGGTCGCCGCCGATCCTGCCAATGCTCTGACCTATCAGGGCAACGCCAAGGCGCTGGACGACAAGCTGGATGCGCTCGATACCGAGATCAAGGGCATGGTCGCTCCCGTCAAGGACAAGCCCTTCATCGTTTTCCACGACGCCTACCAGTATTTCGAGCACCGCTACGGCATCCGCGTCTCCGGCTCGATCACCGTCAGCCCGGAAACCATTCCCGGCGCCGAGCGCGTCTCGGAAATCCACCGCAAGGTCGGCGAACTCGGCGCCACCTGCGTCTTTGCCGAACCGCAGTTCGAGCCGCGCCTCATCGGTGTCGTCATCGAGGGCACGAGCGCCAAGTCAGGCGTGCTCGATCCGGAGGCTGCCACGCTGAAGGCCGGTCCCGATCTCTACTTCAACCTCATGCGCGGCATCGCCAACAACATGAAGGACTGCCTCTCCAGCGCATGACTCACATGCGCTGCTCCGCGCGTCCTGCCGGACACGCGACGCTCAAGGGAGAGCTGAGGCGGAAAAAGGCGGACAACCCGGTTCCGCCTTTTTTCGGATCGTCAAATGTAATGATATAACATTAATAAGACTCTGATGAGGTTCCCATGGACATTAGACTTCCCGTCACGGTGCTTTCAGGCTTCCTCGGCGCCGGCAAGACGACGCTGCTCAACCACGTGCTGAGCAATCGCGAAGGCTTACGCGTCGCGGTTATCGTCAACGACATGAGCGAGGTGAATATCGATGCCGCCCTGGTGCGCGACGGCGGCGCCAATCTCTCCCGCACCGAGGAACAGCTCGCCGAGATGACCAATGGCTGCATCTGCTGCACGCTGCGCGACGATCTGCTGAAGGAGGTGCGCCAGCTCGCCGATCAGGGCCGCTTCGACTACCTCTTGATCGAATCGACCGGCATCGCTGAGCCCCTGCCCGTTGCCACCACCTTCGAATTTCGCGACGAGAATGGCCAAAGCCTTTCCGACGTCGCAAGGCTCGACACCATGGTAACCGTCGTCGACGCCGCCAATCTTCTTGCCGATTATGCCTCGGCCGATTTCCTCGCCGACCGCGGAGAAACGGCCGGCGACGGCGACAACAGAACCATCGTCGACCTGCTGGTCGAACAGATCGAATTCGCCGACGTCGTGGTGCTGAACAAGATCGGCACGGCAACCAAGGAAGAGCGCGACGCCGCGCGCAAGATCATCACCGGCCTCAACCCGGATGCGAAGCTGATCGAGGCGGATTTCGGCAAGATCGTCCTGAAAGACGTGCTCGGCACCGGCCGCTTCGATATCGACAAGGCCGAAACCCATCCGCTCTGGTACAAGGAACTGCACGGTTTCCGCGATCACGTGCCGGAGACCGAGGAATATGGCATTCGCTCCTTCGTCTATCGCGAGAAGCGGCCCTTCCATCCGGCAAAGCTGCAGGCCTTCCTCGATCGGACATGGCCAGGCGTGGTGCGCACGAAGGGCTTCTTCTGGCTGGCGACGCGCCCGCACCATGTCGGCGAAATCAGCCAGGCGGGCGCGATCGTGCGCACCGGCAAGATGGGCCTCTGGTGGGCGGCCGTACCCCGCGAACAATGGCCTGAGGAGCCGGCCTTCATGCCCGCCATCGGCCCCTATCTCGACCCCGTCTGGGGCGACCGCCGCCAGGAAATCGTCTTCATCGGCGCCGATCCGATGGACGAAGCCTGGATCAGGAAGGAACTCGACTCCTGTCTGGTCGACAGCACGGTGTTTGCGCCGGAGCGCTGGCGCAACCTGCCCGACCCCTTCGCCAGCTGGAACAGGCAGGCGGCATGACGGCCAAGGCAATCAAACGCACTCTCTGCGTCTGTACCGAATGCGAACCGCTGCCGCCGATCGAAGGGCTTCATCCGTTTACGCATGAGGAGGATACCGACGCTGAAGTCGGAAGACCAAGAGGTTTTCTCGGCATCATTGCTGAACGGGTGGTAGCATTGCGTCGGCAGGACTAAGTGATCATAATCGACACCGCGAGTCTGGCGGGAACGTCCCCTCACCCTCCCTCATTCCTGTGCTCGTCACAGGAATCCAGTGCGCCCAAGCCCTTGGGCGCGAGAGACCACTTCGTTCAGAGGAAACATTCACGGCGCAGACGCGCCGTGGCTGGATTCCTGTGACGAGCACAGGAATGAGGGAGGACAGAGAGCGACGATCTTATCCGAGACGGAGGCGCTTGCCGCCCCAGAGTCAAAAAGGCGGCCGAAGCCGCCCTCTTCTCATCCATCCGCCGATCAGCGACCGGCAATAATGCTGGAGATGACGCCGCTGGTGACGCCGATCAGCAGGTAATCGTTATCGGCCCGCACCCAGCGATACCCGCGCGGCGGAGGCGCGAGACGGTAGCGGCGGTAGTCGTTGACATCGGAGAACCGGCGACGCTCGCTGGCATTGACGCGGTATCCCTTTTTCCAATGCGACCGGACGACCGTCTTCTTGACGACCACCTTCTTCTGCACGACGACAGGCGGACGGCGATAATCGTCGGCGCTGGCCTGGGAAACAACCATCGGGGCAAGAAGGAAGGAAGCGGAAAGAAGAGCTGCAAGAATCTTTTTCATGTGGGGTTCCTCATGTTGGGCACGAGACCAAACTAGGGCCGAAAAGATGAACCGAAACTGAAATAAAAATTAAACTTTTGTAATGAAATCCAATAGCTAGGGGAAGACGCTTATATTTTAGATTAAACTTATGCACTGTGACGAATATTTCGTCGCCATAGACGAGGCATCGGCGCCGCCGGTCAGTTTCGTCCTTTTGGCAGCACCTCAAAGCATGACCGAAGAAAAGATATTTGCCGAGCATCTGAGGATGAGGTTGGGCGACGCCCCCGGTGCTCATCGCCTGGAAGGCGCCGTCGTGGAGGGATGTCCTGCTGCTGACGGCGGCAGGTGCTCAGCGATTTGGCATAACGAGATGCATAAAAAAACTTGAAACGGGCGCATAATCGAGTTTCGAAGCGACGTATCTTGGGCACAGGAGTTCTGCATATCTGGTGAGGGGACGATCAGACCAAGACAACAATGGAGGAAAACATGCCCGGTATCAGCATGCGCTATATCGTCGACGACGTCGACGCCGCGGTGGAATTCTACACGAGACATCTCGGCTTCTCCGTCGCGCTTCGTCCCGCACCGAGTTTCGCCATCCTGACCAGGGACGGGTTTCGTCTGTTCGTCAGCGGCATGACGGGACCGGGCGGAGCATCTCAAGCAATGCCCGACGGGCGAAAACCGGAGCCTGGCGGATGGAATCGTATCCAGATCGAGGTCGGAGATCTGGAGGCGAAAGTCACCGCACTGCGCCAAGCCGGTGCGCGCTTCCGCAACGAGATCGTGCAGGGCATCGGCGGCAAGCAGATCCTGCTCGATGATCCGGCTGGAAACCCGATCGAACTCTTCGAAGCGCCCAAGAGGTGAACGAGGCGACGTCGGTCATGCGGTTCACCACGCGTTTTACGCTTCGCATCGATGAACCGCACGTATGATCCCGGTCATGCGGTTTGCCACGCATTTTGCGGCCAGCATAGCAAACCGACGCAGTATTTCCGATTACGCAGCCCGGCTTCGGCATCTCTCGCCCCAGGACTAGCCGGAACGCCTTGCCACCGGTGTGCGAGCGTGTAGTTTCGGATTCCCATCAATTCGAAGGCAGGGAAAACATGTCCGATTCCGCCGGCGGGCTCTCCGACTATGTTGGGATACTAGCCGTGTTTCTTCTTGTCGCCGCCAATGGCTTCTTCGTTGCCGCCGAATTCGCCCTGGTGTCGGTCAGGCGTAGCCGCGTCGCCGAACTCGCTGCGGCAGGCCGCATGAACGCCTCGGCACTTCAGCGCGCCGTCGACAATCTCGACTCCAACCTTGCAGCCACCCAGCTCGGCATCACCATCTCGTCGCTCGCCCTCGGCTGGGTTGGAGAACCGGCGCTTGCCCACCTGATCGAGCCGCTGCTGTCCTGGCTGCCCGGGCAATGGGCGACGGCGGGCGCGCATACTGTTGCCGTCGTCATCGCCTTCGTCATTATCACAGCACTTCATATCGTGCTCGGCGAGCTCGCGCCGAAGAGCCTGGCACTTCAGCGCAGCGAGGCCACTTCGCTTGCCGTGGTGCGCCCGCTCGGTCTGTTCCTGGTGCTGTTCAAGCCGGCGATCTTTGTCCTGAACGGCATGGGCAACATGGTGCTGCGAGGCGTCGGTCTTCGCGCCGGAACCGGGGAATCGTCGTTCCATTCGCCGCAGGAGCTCAAGCTGCTCGTTGCCGAGAGCCAGGAGGCCGGCCTTCTCAACCACGTGCAGCAGCAGCTCGTCGAGCGGGTTTTCAACATCGGCGACAGGCCGATCTCCGACATCATGACGCCGCGTCTCGATATCGAATGGTTCGACGCCGACGACAGCGAGGCCGAAATCCTGAAGACCATCCGCGAATGCAGCCACGAACAATTGCTGGTCGCCCGCGGCTCAATCGACGAGCCAATCGGCATGGTGTTGAAGAAGGACCTTCTCGATCAGGTTCTCGACGGCGGCAAGGTCCGGCCGATGGAGGTGATCAAGCAGCCGCTGGTGCTGCATGAGGGCACCTCGGTCGTCCGCGTGCTCGACAGTTTCAAGGCCTCACCCGTTCGCCTCGCGATCGTCATCGACGAATATGGCAGTCTCGAAGGCATCGTCACCCAGACAGACCTGCTCGAAGCCATCGCCGGCGATCTGCCGGGGTCCAACGAAGAGCCCGATATCGTCGTCAGGGAAGACGGGTCGCTGTTGATCGATGCGATGATGCCGGCCTTCGACGCCTTCGAACGGCTCGGCCTGCGCGATCGTCCGGATGCCGATTTCCATACGCTGGCGGGCTTCGCGCTGCATCAACTTCAGCACATCCCCGAAGCCGGCGAAACCTTTGTCTTCGACAACTGGCGCTTCGAGGTGCTCGACATGGACGGCATGCGCATCG
Source organism: Rhizobium sp. 25PS6 (assembly GCF_032464655.1). NCBI lineage: Bacteria > Pseudomonadati > Pseudomonadota > Alphaproteobacteria > Hyphomicrobiales > Rhizobiaceae > Rhizobium > Rhizobium sp. 25PS6. The sequence continues at coordinate 21,219 of NZ_JAWDIV010000021.1, read as the reverse complement.
ACAAGATGCTCGCGACGCGCATTTCCATGGATGGGGCGGAGGCCTAAAGCCGGAAATGCTCTAGTTCACCGCCAGCGTCCAGAGCATTCCCGCGGCTGCGCAGGCTAGCAGCGTCGCGATGACGGAAGCCTTGAAGCGGAAGATCGCTATCGCCGCGGCGGCAGACAGCGCCATTGCCGCCGGCACGGCCGATTGCAGCACGGGAATATCGAGCCGCAAGCCGCCAAGCTGGACGGTCGCAACCTCGGCAAACAGCGTGTGCAGGGCAAACCAGATCGCGAGGTTGAGGATGACCCCAACCACCGCCGCTGTTATGGCCGACATCGCGCCGGCGAGCGCGATGTTGCCGCGCAGTTTTTCGATGAACGGCGCACCGAGGAAGATCCAGAGAAAACAGGGCACGAAGGTGACCCACGTCGTCAGCATCGCCGCCAGCGTGGCGGCTAACATGGGATCCAGCGATCCGGGATCGCGGTAGGCGCCCATGAAGCCGACGAACTGCACGACCATGATCAGCGGTCCCGGCGTCGTCTCGGCCATGCCGAGACCATCGAGCATCTCGCCGGGTTTCAGCCAGCCGAAATGCTGCACGGCCTCCTGTGCGACATAGGCAAGCACGGCATAGGCCCCGCCGAAGGTGACGACGGCCATCTTGCTGAAGAACAGACCGATTTCGGCAAAGACGCTGTCCGGCCCGACGAATGCATAGAGCCCGGCGACCGGGACGAGCCAGAGGGCAAGCAACACGCTCGACATGCGCAACGACCAAGCGAGGTTTGGACGAGCATGCGCCGGTATGTCCTCGCCCAGCACTGAATCGGCATCCGACAACACCGCCCCGCTGCCCGCCTTGTGTCCGCCACCAGTCCTGAAGGCGGCGATCCCGGCCCGGCCGCCGAAAAAACCGATAATGCCGGCGGCAAGTACGATCAGCGGGAACGGGACATGGAGAAAGAAGATGGCGATGAAGGCCGCGGCCGCGATACTGACCATGACGCGATTCTTGAGCGCGCGGCTGCCGATGCGAATGACGGCCTGCACGACGACAGCGAGCACCGCCGCCTTCAGCCCGAAGAATAGGCCGGCGACGATGGCGACGTTGCCGTAAGCCGCGTAGATATAGCTGAGACAGAGGATCGACAGGAACCCAGGCAGTACGAACAGCAGGCCGGCGACGAGACCGCCCACTGTCCGATGCATCAGCCAGCCGATATAGATGGCGAGCTGCTGCGCCTCGGGTCCGGGAAGCAGCATGCAATAGTTCAGCGCATGCAGAAAACGGTGCTCACCGATCCATCGCTTCTCGTCGACGATGATCCGGTGCATGACGGCGATCTGGCCGGCAGGGCCGCCGAAGCTCAGGGCGGCGACGCGCAGCCACACCCTGAAGGCATCACCAAACGAGACGCCGTGATGATGCCCCTCTCCCGCGTCTTCCTCTGCCATTTTGCCACTGGGCGCATTATCCGTCATCTCGACCATCTCATGCTCTCTTCTTCGGCGCCGGCCAATTGTGGGTTTCCTCGGTCGCATCGCGGCACCAGCGGAAGAAGGCGTCGTAGAGAAGCATCCCGGCCTCGAGCTGTTCCAGATCGTCGGAATACATCCTGGAGAGGCCGAGCGAGGCAGCCAGCAGGCCCGCCGCCTCGGGCGCCAGATCGAGCCTTGCGGTATCCGCTGCCCTGACGATCCGCGCCAGGCGCAGGAGCGGCTCCGATGCCAGCCCGAACTCCTCGACCATGACATCAAAGGTGCAGAGTTCGCCGCGATGGCTCCAGAACACGTCTTCGATATCGAAGGGCGTCGCCGCGAAGCGCTCGCTGACGGCTAAAACGTCAGGCGCCGGCACGAACAGGAACACGGCGTTCGGATCGACGAAGCGCCGGATCAACCAAGGACAAGCGATACGATCGATCTTCGGCCGTGCGCGCGTCACCCAGACGGTGCGCTCTTCAGCGTCGCGTTGCGGCAGCTTTGCATCGGGCACGGCCGGTCCGCCCGCGATCCACGCCTCGAAGCCACCTTCGAGGCTTTCCGCGTCGAGCCCGGCATGGCGGAGATAGGCGGCAACACCATGACTGAGCTTGCCGCCTCTCTGGCATACCACGACCACGGCTTCGGCATCGACACTGCCAACCCAAGACGCGACGCCGGCATGGGCGCGCCGGATCGAGCCCGGCACCAGGCGCGGATCGAGCGCGAAGTCCTCCTCCGTGCGCACGTCGATAATCATGGGAGCCCCAGGTGTCCCGATGAGACGGCTGAGCTTTTCAGGTGAGATTTCTAGAAATGACGGCATGACGCGTCCCTCCGTTGATCGGTTTTACTGGACGCGATTCTTCAGCATGACGCCTCGTGGGGTGATCGCGACCCCATGCAGAAATCATTCGCAAACAGACCCCGTGGTGTCAAGCGCATTGCGCCCAGGCGGCTGCCGTCCGCACCGGCGGGCTGCCATCCACCAACGCACCCGATCAGCCGGCAGCTCTACTGCCGGGTCCCTGCTGGTCGTCCCCAAGCAGATGAGCAAGGGGTGTGAGCGACAAAGCCCGCGAATGCGCGGAGCGCCAGTAAAGCGAGAATAATGAGTACGAAAACCCAATCAGCACAAGCGCTTCGGCCCAGAACGGAACAAAATGCCCACTTCGGCATTCTTCTGTCACCGAAAGAGGAGAAAGTACCATGACGTACGACCCCAATAATGCCAACGACCCGAACCGCCCGCTGAACCCAAATCTGGATCTGCGCACCACGCCGAGCGCGCGCAGCAGTAATACGTGGGTTGTCTGGGTCGCTGCATTGGCCGTGATCGCTGTCGCTGCATTCGCCTATTCGCAGTGGAGCACCCCCGGCACATCCCCGGACACGACAGCCTCCACGACCCAATCAGAGCCGGCGCCGGCCAAGCCGATCGCTCCGACCGACAACAGCGCAACGCCTGCACCGGCACCAGCACCGGCCACCCCGCCGGCTGCCCCTGCACAGCAGTAATCGCTGCCCGGTCAGAAGAAGCCGACCCAGTGCCGGCTTCCTCTCGGCTGCGAGCTCTTGAAGATTTTTAAGCAAACCCTATTTAAGGGATACTAAATCTGTCTCTGACGGCTGACGACGGAGGTACTGGCAGCCGTTATCGAGACTGATCGAGGAAGGTCGGTGCGAGTTTCGCCCGGCCTTTTTTCTTGACCTCGTCATCCATGCCGAACAGGCTACCGGCAACGCCTGGATCAGAATATTATTTGGGAATCCTATTATAGAAGGACTGCGGATCGTACACGCACTCGTAGTCGAGGAGGCAAAGCTTGCCATTGGCATCCCTCACTCTCGCGGTGTCGTACTTGTCGCCGAGATTGCATCTGGCCGGCGGATAACGGAAGCTGCGGCCGCCAAAGCCCATGCGCACAAAAACCGCCTTGTCCTTGCGGATGATCTGCGCAAGCTCTTCGCAATTGTGATCCCTGGCATTGACCTCCACCGCCTCCGCGGCAAGAGCGACGGACGGAAACAACAGTGCGACGGCCAGAACAACGCTTTTCATGGAAACTCCTGAATGAGAGAGAGCGAAGGTAGGGCATCGCACCGCGTGCCGCCAGTGCGGGAACCGCCGCAATTATACACTGAGCACAGCTCTGCCTTTTTACCTCTCGTTTTTCATCGTCGCAGGCCTCTGGCTCGCAGGCATGAGACTGAGCGGCGGCGATTGAGGGACACACAAAGAACGATTTTCGGAAAGCGCGATGCGCTAGGGAAAGTTATAGGGCGACGCAGGGTCGAAGACGCAGGAATAGTCAAGGATGCACTGCTTTCCCAGCGCATCGCGCAAACTGGTCGTGGTGCGCTTATCGCCCATGCTGCATTGGGCGGGCGGATAGCGGAAACTGCGGCCGCCGAAACCGACGCGGACAAAGACCTTTTTGTTCTGGCGGATGATCTGCGTAAGCTCACTGCAGCTATGCTCGCTCGCTTTGACGTTCATGACGCCTGCGGCAAAGGCAGGCAACGGCAGAGACAATGCGACGGCAAAAATAACGCTTCTCATAGCCCCCTCCCGATACGCGAGAGGGAGATAGGGCGCACGGACCGACGCGGCCAGTCCCGCGGACAGCGCGAACCATGCCGCTCGCTTCGAGAACAGTTTCCGGCAGGCCGGAAAATCCGGCCTGAATTCGAATATATCAATCTTTTCAAGAAATTTGGTGGGTGATGTAGGGCTCGAACCTACGACCCGCTGATTAAGAGTCAGCTGCTCTACCAACTGAGCTAATCACCCGTTCGCGCTTGGCTGCGCGGTGTGACGGGGCGTATAAACAGGATCGGCAGCCTTGTCCAGCGCATAGCCGAAATTTCTTTGGTTAATCGCGAAGATTTTTCGGTTTGGCTGAAATTCAGCCCATTACCCCGAAAATCGGAATCGATTTTCGGAAAGGATTATGCGCAGATTCAAAGTGATAGAGCGTCGCTTAGCGCGTCCTTGGGCGCGGCGCTCCAATACATGTCGCCCAAAAGTGCGCAGCGGTTTTGGGATAACGACTTGCATAAAACAAAGACTTAAAGCGCGTCGCATGAATCCGGATTGACGCGACGCGCTTTAACGAAATCAAAGGTCGAGCGTGCCGCTGGCCAGCCGCACTGCCTGGCCGCCGATCCGCGCGTTGGAGATTATCCCGCCGTCGACATCGATATGCAGGTGGATGAAGGACGGCCGGCCCATCTCGACGCCCTGCTCGATCATGATCGGGTGATGCCCGTCCGTCAGCCGGTCGAAATGGTGGATCGCACCGGAGAGTGCGGCCGCCGCCGAGCCGGTGGCCGGATCTTCGGCGATGCCCATGCCGCTTGCGAACATGCGCGCATGGAACTTCGCCACGTGGTTGACGCCGCCGCGGCAATAGACATAGGCCGAGGCAAGCGCGCCGTCGACGAAGGGCACGATTTTTTCCCAGAGTTGCGGATCGAATTCCACCCGCTGCGTGGCTCCGACATCGTGCACCGGAATGAGCAGGAAGGGAACGCCGGCGCTCCAGACGGAGGGCACATGATTTTCGAAGCCGATCTCGGTCACCTTCAGCGATAGCGCATCGGCGATGCCGAGCTTGTCGAGCGGCATGATGGCCGGCTGCGATTTGCGCGGCAGGTCGAATTCGGCAAAACTCGCCTCCCCCTCTCTCAGCCGCACCGCGCAGCGCACCGGCCCGACATTTTCCTCGAGCACCGAGACAAGATCGCGCGTAGCAGCACCATGCGCCCGTTCGGCCAGCGCCACCGCCGTACCGACCGTCGGATGGCCGGCAAAGGGCAGTTCGCGCCCCGGCGTGAAGATCCTGAGCTTCGCCGCATAGGCGGGATTGGTCGAAGGCTGCACGAAGACCGTTTCGGAGAGATTGATCTCCCGGGTGATCGCCTGCATCGCCTCGTCGCTGAGATCGTCTCCGTCGAAGATCACCGCCAGCGGATTGCCCGCAAGCTTTCGATCGGTGAACACGTCATAGACGCTGTAGCTTCGCGCCACATCGGCCTCCTTGAATCGTCATCGCGCCGCCAACCTGCCCGACCACGCGAGCGAGTGCAAGGCGCTAAAACGCGTCACGTCAACCGGATTCACACAACGCGCTTTCGATCTTTACGTGATGCGTGTCGTTATCCCGAAACGCTACATGGCTTTGGGCGGCATACATCAACTCCGCTCGGCCTTACCGAAATACCAGTCGATCACGGGCAACATGGCGATGTTATAGGCATGGGCGGAGGGATCGGCCGAGCGGATCGCCACCGCACCCGCGATCTCCTGATCCTCGGCGACGAGCATATGCCGCTCGATCCGCTCGATCATCTCGTCCGCCGTCATGTCGAAGCGGAATAGCCGCAGCAGCGTCACCGTGCGCTTGTTATGGGTGGCGAACAGCCCCTCACCCGCGACGGATTCGGCAAGATCGAGCCCGGTCTCCTCGTGGACTTCGCGGCGCATGTTCGTCTCGATGTCGCAGCGCCCCTCGACGATATCCTCCGGCTCCAGCGAGCCGGCGGCGAAATAGACCTGGCCGGGATTGGCGGTATGGGCGCCCATGCGGATCGCCACCAGTGCGCCGTCGGAGGTCTCGAGCACCGGATAGGCGAAGATGTGAATGCCGCCCTGGCGCTGCGGCTGCCGGCGCCACCACATGAAAGCGGAAAAGGGAATGACGTGGCCCTCGCCGGCAATCCCGTCTTCACCGAGCGATACCAACCGCTGGAACACCATGCGCCCGTCGAACAGCGCCGGATTGGCAGCGGTCTCCCTGACCCAATTCTCCCGGATCGCCGCTTCTTCGGCGGCGACGAGGGGATGGGGACCGGGCAGAATGCGCAGATCCACGCCGGCAATCGGAAAGATCGTCGCCTCCGGCGGCCAGCCGGCGAAATCATCGGAAAAATTGATGTTGGTGAAATTCGCGTTCAAATTTGCATTCATGGGAGATCCAGTGTCATGACGACGGGGCAGTGATCGGACGCCTTCGGCCTGTCCCAGCCGGTGCGCGGATAACGCTCCACCTCCTGCCCCGGCGGGAAGACGGTGCGGTAGGGCTGGCCGCTGCGGATGATTTCGGGCAGGCGGCCGGCATTATGGGCGGCAAGTGCTGGCGAAAGCCAGAGATAGTCGAGTTGGCAAAGCCACTGCTCCTGTGGCCCGCGCGCGTGATAAAGCGTCCAGCGGTCGAGGGGGTCGCGGCGGCGCACGACATTTTCGGCAAAGCCGTCGCGACTGAAAACGTCGAGCGCGCTTTCGGTCTCGTTCTGATATTCGAAGCGATAGCCGGTGCCCCGGCGGCCGATGACATCGACACGCTCCTGATAATCGTTCATGTCTCCGCAGATGGCGAAGCTCTTCGTACCGGCTTGCTCCGCACTGAAGCGATCCTCGATGATGCGGCGCACGGCGCGCGCCTCGGCGCGGCGGATCGGCATGGTCGATTGCCGCCCGTCCAGCCCGTCGCGCGGATTGCCCATCGACTTGAAATGCACGACGTAGAGCGAAAACGGCCGGCCGCCGATCAGAAGGTCAAGCTCCAGGCAGTCGCGCTTGAAGATCTTGTCGTCGATGCGGTTGGTGAGCATCAGCTCCTCATTGAAGAGATCGAGATCGCGATAGGTCGTCATCGCATGGCTTCTGATATCCCGCAGCTCGATCTTCTGGCCGTCGCGCGTTTCCTCGCGCATGACGACGGCAACATCGATGCCGCGGCCGTCATTGCCCTCGACCAGGAATTTCTGCCGGTAGCCGTTTCCAACCATGCGGAAGAGGTAGCCGTATTCGAAGGCCTGAAGGGCGGCCATGTTGTCGATTTCCTGCAGGCAGAGGATATCGGCATCCGCATCGGCGATAGCCAGCGCCGTCATCTGCCTTGTGTCGTCGGTCGCGGCGACTACCCGCGCCTGCTCGAGCTGCTGGTAGACGCCCTCGCTCGACACTTCGAAAAGCTTGATGACGCGGTCTTGGCGCAGCTGGTTGCGGAAGCCGGTGAAATCGAAACGAGTAAGCAGGTTTTCGACATTGAAGGTGGCGAGGCGAAACGACATGGAATGAGTCCGGTTGCGGGCAGTACCTTAACCAGTAGAAGCAGGAGGAAAAGATGGATGCCGCAAGAAAAGTGCGAATGGCCGTGGCTTTCGAAGCCTCGGACGTGATTGCCTGTGACTTAGGCCGCTGACATTTTCCCGCAGCCGCGGCCACTTTTGCGCGACATGCTTTAGACCTCTCAAAGCCGCCACCCGGCGCGGATGACGATGTGTACGACTTCACCGGGCACGACAGGGACGCGGCTGAAGGCGCGCAGCGTCTGGCCGTTGCCGAGCGTCAGTTTCGCAGCATAACGCTCGCCCTCGAAAAGCGCGGATTCGACGGTTGCCGGAGCCCCCTCGCCGCCGATGATCACATCCTCCGGCCGCACGAGGATATCGGTGCCATCGATATTGGTGGCCTGGAGCGCATCCTGCAGTTCATCCCATTCCAGCTGGCGTTCGCCGCCCATTACCGACAGTGTCAGGATCGCGCCGCGCCCGATCAAGCCGCCGACGATGCGCCCTTCAGGCCGCGCGTAGATCTCGGCGGGCGCCGCCACCTGCAGCAGCCGCCCTTCCGACATGACGGCGACGTCGGTCGCGAGTGCCATCGCCTCGCTCTGGTCGTGGGTGACGTAGATCATCGTCGCGCCCGAGCGCTGGTGGAACTCGCGAAAAGTCTCCTCCATCTCCTGTTTCAGGTGCCGGTCGAGATTGGCAAGCGGCTCGTCAAGCAGCACGACGTCAGGCGATGTCACCAGGCAGCGGGCAAGCGCCACGCGCTGTCGCTGGCCGCCGGAAAGCTCGGCCGGGCGCCGTTCGGCGTAGTCGGCGAGCCTGACGGTGCCGAGCGCATCGCGCACCTTCGCCTGGTAGGCTTCGCCCGAGATGCCGCGCACTTTGAGAGGATAGCCGACATTGTCGGCAACACTCATATGCGGCCACAGCGCGTAGGACTGAAACACCATCGCCATGTTGCGCTTTTCCGGCGGCAGCGACTGTGCGGCATCGGCAAGCAATCTCTCGCCGAGATGGATCGAGCCGTCGCTCGGCGTCTCGAAACCGGCGATCATCCGCAGCACTGTCGTCTTGCCGCAACCGGAAGGCCCGAGCAACGCCAGGAAGCCGCCCTCGCGCACATCGAGCGAAAAGCCGCTGACGGCAGCGCGCCCGGTACCGAAATCCTTGCCGAGCTGGTTGAGGATCAACCTCGCCATGGGACCACTCCTTTCGGCAGGCGTTTCGCCAGAAGTTCGAGCAGCAGCATGAGCACGACGACCATGAGGACGACGAGCACCGAAAGCGCCGAGGCGAGATCGGAACTGCCGCTGTCGTCGAGATTGTAGATGGCGACACCGAGCGTCTGGGTGCCCGCCGACCAGAGCAGCGCCGAGATCGTCAGCTCGTTGCAGGCAATCAGAAAGACAAGAATAACGGAGGCGCCGGCGGCCGGCGCAATCAGCGGCACGATGATATCGGCAAGCCGGCGGAAGAAGCCGGCGCCGGAAAGCCGCGCCGCCTCTTCCAGAGCCGGATCGAGCTGGTGGAAGGCGCTGACCACTGGTTTTAGGCTGACGGCGAAGAACGAGGAGAAATAGGCGATCAGGATGATCCATATCGTGCCATAGAGCGACAGGTGGAGGATCGGGATCGGTGCTGCGAACACCAGGATGAAGCAGACCGCCATGACGATGCCGGGCAGCGAATAGGGTATCTCGATCAGACTGGAGACAATGCGGGAAGCCGCATCCCTGCGCCGCGTCAGCGCGTAGGCCGCAAGCACCGTCACCACGAGGAGACCAAGCGCTGTGGCTCCGGCGAGCGACAGCGAATTGATAAAGGCCGTGCGCGTCACCGCCTGCCGGAACAGGATCTCCTCAAAGGCATGCAGCGACATGGTCTTGAAGGTGAGCGGCACGCCATAGGCCGGCACCAGCGCGCCGGCGACCAGCGCGAAGAAGGGTGCTGCCAGCATGAAGAACAGGATCGCCCAGACGAGCGGTGTGAAAGCAAGGCGCCAGGCGCCGAGCTCGAAGGCCGCACTCGCTCCAGATAAGCCGATGACGCGGTAGTCGCGGCCGCGCAACGCCCGGTCCTGTATTATCAGCCCGACGACCGAGATGATGGCGATGATCGCCGAGAGCACGGCGACATCACCGAAGGTGCGGCTGGTGAAGGCGGAGAACTTGGTGAAGATCAACGTCGGCAGCGTGAAAATCGAGGCCGGAATGCCGAGAATGGCGGGAATGCCGAAATTGCCGGTGCAGGAGACGAAGGAGATCGCCGCACCCGCAATGATGCCGGGCAGCGACAGCGGCAAGATGATATCGCGGAACACCTGCAAGCTGGAAGCGCCGGAAAGCCGTGCGGCTTCGACGCCATCGCGCGGCAGCGTCATCAGCCCGGCTCGGAGCGCCAGATAGACCAGCGGCGCATGCTGCACGCCATAGAGCAGCGCGATGCCACCCACCGAATAGAGCGGCTGCGGCGAACCGAGTGGCGGGGCGATGTGCAGCGCCTTCAGCAACGGGCTGGAGGGGCCGGACATCTGCACCCAGGCAAGCGCCGTCACTTGCGGCGGAATCATCATCGGCAGCACGAAGAAGAAGCTGAGCAGCCCCTTGGCGCGGATATCGGTCAGCGTCAGCAGGAAGGCAAAGAGGCAGCCGATGACGAGCGAGATGATCGTGCCCAGGATGGCGGTGACGACGGTGTAATAGGTCGCCGACCACAGCGACGCCTCGCTCAAAACATCAATCACGCCGCCATCGGCGAAGGCCGCCATTCCGACCAAGGCGAGGCGGGCGAGCGGCAGCACGCTGAGGATCAGGACGATGATGACGACAAAAGGAAACAGCCAGGCGGGCTGGCTGTTTCCGGTTTTGATGTATCCGTACATGAAAGGATCAGTTCGAGCCGTAGATGCCCGAGAAGGTCTTGAGATCCTGGTCGGTATTCTTCAATGCTTCGGCCGCCTTGATCGGCAGGACCTTGATGGTGTCGCGCGCCGGAAAGCCTTCCGGCAGCTTCATGCCGTTACGGGCCGGGATGTAGCCGAGCTTCAGGAAGCCTTCCTGGCCCGTTTCGGAGAGCACGTAATCGACGAATTTCCTGGCGGCATCGGCATTTTTGGTGCTGGCGAGGATGCCGACAGGCTCGGTGACGGCCGAAACGCCTTCGCTCGGGAATACGAACTCGACGGGCGCGCCCTTGGCCTTCTCGCGGATCGGCATGTAGTCAACGACCATGCCATAGGCCTTTTCGCCCGAGGCGACCGACTTCAGCACGGCGCCGTTGCCACCGGCTGCAATCGCGCCGTTTTCCGCAAGCGACTTGTAGAAGTCCCAGCCGAGTCCCGGAACGGCCGCAAGCGTCTGGGCGTGGATGAGGGCCGCACCCGAGGCAAGCGGGCTCGGCATGGTGACGAGGCCCTTGGCTTCCGGCTTCGTCAGGTCCTTCCAGCTCGCAGGTTTCATCGCGGCCGAGGTATTGTACATGATGCCGGTGGTGATCAGCTTGGTGGAGTAGTAATAGCCGTCGGCGTCATAAAGGGCGGCGTCGTACCCTGCGGCTTCCGGCGACTTGTAGGCCAAGAGCTTGCCGTCTTCCTTGAGGCGCTCCAGCGTCACCATGTCGGCAATGAGGAGAATGTCGGCGACCGGGTTGCCGGCCTGGATCTCGGCCTGGAGTTTCGCCATGATCTTCGGCGTGCCGTCGCGTACCCAGTCGACCTTGATATCGGGATTGGCGGCCATGAAGCCATCGACCGTCGCCTGCGCGTCTTCGTTCGGCTGGCTGGTGTAGAGAACCAGGTTTGCGGCCGAAGCCGGAATGGCAAAGAGGCTCGCGGCGACAAGTGCTGCGGCGGAGACGATCGTTTTCATGGGAGGGGTCCTCGATTTCGATACCCCTCCCTTATTAGGGGTCGTTGACAGAGATGTGACAGGGCGCCGCGGTTGGTCCACGCCCCGCGCCACAGCTTTCCCATCGACCGGTCGTGACCTCGCCATGCGCGGACAAAACCTCCGCAGCGGCCGACCACGGCGCTCACACGCCGTGGCCCCTCGGATCGAATACTACTTTGCAGCTTCTTCGATCAGTTCAGCCACCTTCTCGGGATGCGACACCATCACGACGTGGGAGGCGCCATCGACCACCACGGTCCGCTTGGAGCCTGCCCGCTCGGCCATGAAGCCTAGGGCTGCGGCCGGGATGTTCTTGTCGCCGGTGCCGTAGACAAACCACGACGGCAGCTTCTTCCAGGCGGGTTCGCCGGATTTGTCGGTCAGGGCGTCCTCGGTGACTGGACGTTGGGCAGCCGCCATCAGGGCCGCCTGCTCGGCCGGCACGTCGCTGGCGAACTGATCATGGAACTTCGCCTGGTCGATATAGAGATCGACACCGCCGGTGCTGAGCTTTACCGGGGCCGCCAGCGCTCCGCTCAGCGTGCCGCCCGGAAACTTGCCGGCAAGATCGGCAACCGATTCCCCTGCATCAGGGGCGAAGGCCGCGACATAGACCAGCGACTTGACGTTGTCGTGGCCGTTGGCCGCGGTCGAAATGACCTGGCCGCCATAGGAATGGCCGACGAGGACCACGGGGCCGGCGATGCTGCCGACCACGTCGGAGACATAGGCAGCGTCATTCGCAACGCTACGCAGCGGATTGGCCGCTGCCACGACAGAAAAGCCATCCTTGCGCAGGATTTCAACGACGCCGTTCCAACTGGATGAATCGGCAAAGGCGCCATGGACGAGGACAACGGTCGGCTTGGCCGGCTGGGCAACAGCAGCACCGGAAAGAAGAGCGCCTGCCAGGGCGACGGCAGCAGCAAACTTGAACATTGGTCATTTCCTTTCGTCGGTTGAGTTTCAAAGGAACCGAATCGGGAGCCACAAGGGATTCATGTGCTTGCGCATCCGTTGACGCAGCAAACCTCTGCAGCTTTCCGTGTTTGGCGTATACTTTGTGAGCGATTTCTTTGTACGCTATCTAATTAGGCCGCCTCACTTGCCGAGTCAATAGCTTGCAAATAGATCGCGCACAAATTATATTGAGATCAAAGGAGAGCGTGATGAAAGAAACCAGATCAAATGATCTCGCTGACGTGCCCAAGATCGATGAAATGCTTTGCTTTTCGATCTATTCGGCAAGCCACGTCTTTAACCAGCTTTACCGTCCCCTGCTCGACGAGCTGGAACTCACCTATCCGCAATTCCTTGTCATGACGGCTTTGTGGGCGCGCGACGAACGCACGGTGAAGGATCTCGGCGGGACGCTTTTTCTCGACTCCAGCACCCTCACGCCGCTGCTGAAGCGGCTGGAAAATGTTGGGCTCGTCACACGCAACCGAAATCCCGCTGATGAGCGCCAGGTGCTCTTGCGCCTGACGAAGAAGGGACTGGCTCTCAAGAGCCGTGCCACTCATGTGTTCGACTGCATCGGCAAGGCCGTCGGTCTCGACGCCGAGACTGTCAACAAGATTCGGGACACGATTGCTTCGCTTCGCGACAATATTCACAACAAGGACAAGCACGAGAGCTGATGCGGCCTCCGGCGCGTCGACTGCGCCAAGACGATTTCCGTCGACAAGCCGATGACATATTGTACGATCTGCCGCCCGGCTCGTGATCGGCCATAGCCGCCACATGACCGGAAGATGCCGGCGCTCAGGAATCTTTACCTAAGCCTCGCGAACACGCCGCCATTGCCATCTCGGAGCGTTGAAGTACGTCAGTCTCGTTTAAAGGAGGAGTTCCAATGGAATATCGTTTGCTTGGCCGTTCCGGCCTGAAGATTTCCACATTGACCATGGGCACGATGACCTTCGGCGGCGTCGGTTGGGCGAAGATGGTCGGCGATCTCGGCACCTCCGAGGCGAAAAAGATGATCGATATGTGCATCGATGCCGGCATCAACCTGATCGACACCGCCAACGCCTATTCATCAGGCGAATGCGAAAACATCATCGGTGACGTGCTCTGCGGTAAGCGGCCGCAAGGCGTGTTGCTCGCCACCAAGGCCCGCTTCAGCATGGGCGACGGCCCGAACGACCAGGGTCTGTCGCGCTACCACCTGATCCGCGAATGCGAGGCGAGCCTCAAGCGCCTGAAGACCGATGTCATCGACCTGTACCAAGTGCATGAATGGGACGGCCAGACGCCGCTCGAAGAGACGATGGAAGCGCTCGACACCCTGATCAGACAGGGCAAGGTGCGTTATGTCGGCTGCTCGAATTATTCCGGCTGGCACATCATGAAGGCGCTCGGCATCGCCAACGAGCACAGGTACCAGCGCTTCGTGAGCCAGCAAATCCACTATACGCTGGAAGCCCGCGACGCCGAATACGAGCTGCTGCCAATCTCGATCGACCAGGGCCTCGGCGTGCTGGTCTGGAGCCCGCTCGCCGGCGGCCTGCTCTCCGGCAAGCATCGCCGCAACCAGGCAGCGCCCGAAGGTACGCGCCAGTTCGCCGGCTGGACCGAACCGCCGATCCGCGACGAGAACCGCCTCTGGAATATCGTCGAGACGCTGGTCGCGATCGGTGAGGAACGCGGCGTTTCCGCCGCACAGGTGGCGCTCGCCTGGCTGATCGGCCGCAAGGCGGTGACGTCGGTCATCATCGGCGGCCGCACCGAAGCCCAGTTCCGCGACAACATCGCAGCCGCCGAGCTGAAGCTCACGGACGAGGAGCGCAAGCGCCTCGACGCGGTCAGCCTGCCGCCGGTGATCTATCCCTACTGGCACCAGCTGAACACGGTGAGCGACAGGCTTGGTGAAGCCGATCTCGAGCTTTTCGGACCGCATCTTCAGCAATAGCGTCGGCGCTCCTCCCTTGCACGGTGAAAGATATGCGTCACAAAAGATGCACTTTCACCGTGCTACCATGAGATCCCGCCACCGCAGCGAGGGTTTCCATGCTGAAGAACTACAAGGTCCTGAAGGGTACGGCGAGCGCACTCGCCCTTGATGACGACAACGATCCCCATATCGAGATCCGCATCGAGGCGGACGGCGTCAGCTACCGCATCGCGCTGAACGTCCGCTCGAAGATGTCACCGCACGACCTCCTCTACGCCAATATCGTCGATTTCAAGCATCCGGCACTGACGGACGCGCTCGAAGCCCTGCCGATGGGCCTGACCGACATCCGCAAGGACCGTCCGGAGCTTGCGATCGACTACGTCCGCGGCGGGCTGATCGAGCGCGAGGACATGAATGTCGCGCCCTTCCAGCTTTCCGGCCCGAAGAACGATCTCAGGGAATTCATCGAACCGATCGTCGAGGAAGGCATTGCCGATCCCGACATCCATTTCTATGCCTTCGGCGAGGCCTGGGGCCCCGAGCATAACAAGCCCGACCAATATTTCGATTTCGAGCCTGGCAACGGCATCCACGACATCCACATGAACCAGGGCGACGGCGGCAGCTTCAAGGCCACCAATGGGCCGAACCAGGACGGCGCGCTGCTCGTCCATTTCAACGATACCGACGAATGGGCGGCGATCTTCCTCTGCTTCCAGTCCCAGAACTGGAACACCGATGCGGCGACCGGCCATCCCGTTTCGGAGAACCGCGGCGGCCAGGGCCGCGGCGAAGGCACACGCCGGCCGCAGCCGATCGTCGCCTCGTCGCTGCGCATCGTCGCCGCGCTGATCAACCCGGTCAACGGCGAAGGCGGCACCGAGGCCGAAACGGTGACGATCATCAACCGCTCCGACATGGAGGCATCGCTCGAAGGCTGGAAGCTGGAGGACGAAAACGGCAGAACCCAGACGCTGTCGGGATCGCTTAGCGCAGGCGAGCTGCGCACCATAGCGCTCGATGCCGCAGCCGGCGGCCCGCAGCTTGCCAACCGGGGCGGCGACATCATCCTGCGCAACGCCGACGGCGCCGTCGCCGATCGGGTCGGTTACGGCAAGAGCGAGACGGCGAACGAAGGCTGGACGACGATCTTCTGATCGGCGCCCTGCCTGCTGTTTTGCAAAACGGGAAGTCCAGGGAGCTGCATGGCATATCCCACATGTTGCCCTTCGCTTGCGCTCCGTGCATTCGCGGCTCTGCCGCTCACCCCTCAACCGGCTGCCGCCACCTTCTCCCCGCTGGGGAGAAGAGATTTGTGGCGACGCCTCGCCTCCTCGAAAGCGTTCGTCATGGAAGCGAGAGCTTACGGCTTGCTTCTTCTTCTCCCCAGCGGGGAGAAGGTGGCCTGAAGGGTCGGATGAAGGGCCGCACGGCACGCCCTCTCCTCAACCTCTCACGCTCAGCTACCGATCTCGGCCGAGATCAGCGCGCTCAGGCGGCCTATGCCGTCCTCGATCATCTGCTCGTTGGCGCAGGAGAAGCTGAGGCGGAAGGTGTTGGCGCCGGAACCATCGGCGAAGAACGCCTTGCCGGGCACGAAGGCGACCTTGGCGGTTTCGAGCGATTTCGCCAGCAACTTGGCGCCGTCCATGCCCTCCGGCAGCGTGATCCAGATGAACATGCCGCCCTCCGGCTTCGTCCAGCTGGTGCCTTCCGGCATGTATTTCTCAAGTGCGGTCAGCATGCAGTCGCGGCGTTGGCTATAGGCGCCCTTGATCTTGGCGACCTGCGCATCGAAGCCGCGCTCGGCGACATCTGATATCGCCATCTGGTTGATCGTCGAAGAATGCAGGTCGGCCGCCTGCTTCATCAGCACCAGCTTGCGGATGACGGGCGCATTGGCGACGATGAAGCCGACGCGAAGGCCGGGCGCCAGCGTCTTCGAGAAGCTGCCGCAATAGATCGTGCGCGTATCGTTGATATGGCCCTTCTCGGCTATCTCCAGCGCCAGGATCGGCGGGATCGGATCGCCGTCGTAACGCAGCGACTGGTAGGCCGCATCCTCGATGACGGCGATGTCGAGATCTTCCGCCAGCGCCAGGACCTTCTTGCGGCCGTCAAGATCGACGGTCTCGCCGGTCGGATTGGAGAAGTCAGTGGAGAGATAGGCGAACTTTACCTTGCCGCCGGCAGCGGAAGCGGACGCACGGTAGGACTCGGGCGTCCGGTTGCCGTTCGGCGTCAGCTGGTCGTAGACCGGTTCATAGGCATTGAAGGCCTGCAGCGCGCCGAGATAGGTCGGCCATGTCACGAGTGCGGTGTCATCAGGCGACAGGAAGAGTTTGCCGAGATAATCGAGGCCCTGCTGCGAACCGGACACGATGAAAACGTTGTCGAGTTCGCAGGGGATGGCGAGAGCCGCCATCTGCCCGACCAGCCATTCGCGCAGCGGCTTGTAGCCTTCGCTGACCGAATATTGCAGCGCCGCGTTGACGGCGGCGCCGTCGAAGATATCGGCATAGGCCTGCTTGAATTCCTGATCGGGAAAGAGCGCCGGATCCGGAATGCCGCCGGCAAATGAGATGATGTCCGGCCGGTCGAGAAGCTTCAAGAGCTCGCGGATCTCGGATGCGCGCATGCGCGACGAGCGCGACGCAATCATGGTGTCCCAGTTCAGCATGGAGTTTCCTCATATTTTCTATACCGCCGACAAACCATGCCGCCGGAATTATGTCAATAATACTGACCTATTTTCTTGTCATGGTGACAAGAAAGCGATGATTCCTCTGATCGATGCCGAAACCGGCTGATTCAGGCCTTTCCAAGACCAGCCCGGCGGCGGTAGTGTCGCCGCCACTATTCAATGTACTACCAAGGTGCCAGCAATGACCGCTACGACGACCTCTCCTGAAATCAAAATCGAACTGCACAAGTCTCCCGTCTCGGACGCCGATCGCATCCAGGCACTGGAGACGCCCGGCTTCGGCAAGGTCTTCACGGATCATATGGTCCTGGCACGATGGACTGCCGACAAGGGTTGGCACGATGCCAAGGTTACGCCGAGGCGTCCTCTGGAGCTCGATCCTGCGAGCGCCGTGCTGCACTATGCTCAGGAAATTTTCGAAGGCATGAAAGCCTACAAGGCAGACGATGGCCGGATTCTGCTCTTTCGGCCCGAAGAAAACGCCCGCCGCTTCGCGCAGTCGGCGACCCGCATGGCGATGCCTCCTGTGCCCGAAGAACTCTTCTTGAAGGCGGTCGAAGAACTGGTCCGCGTTGACAAGGCCTGGATTCCATCCGGCGACGCCAGTCTTTACCTTCGCCCCTTCATGTTCGCCAACGAGGCGTTTCTCGGCGTTCGTCCGGCTCAGGAGTATGTCTTCTGCATCATCGCCTCTCCGGTCGGCGCCTACTTCAAAGGCGGAGCGAAGGCGGTCTCCCTATGGGTCGAGACCGAATACACCCGTGCTGCCGCCGGTGGCACCGGTGCTGCAAAATGCGGCGGAAACTACGCAGCCAGCCTCGTGGCGCAAGCGGAAGCCGCGAAGAAGGATTGCGATCAGGTCGTCTTCCTTGATGCAGCCGAGCATCGCTGGGTCGAGGAACTCGGCGGCATGAACGTCTTCTTCGTCATGAATGACGGATCGGTGGTCACCCCGCCTCTTGGCGGCACGATCCTGCCGGGTATCACCCGGGCCTCGGTGATCGTGCTCGCCGAAGAAAAGGGCTTGCGCGTCGAGCAGCGTCCGTACTCCTTCGAAGAATGGCGGCAGGACGCAACCAGCGGCAAGCTCGTCGAAGCCTTCGCTTGCGGCACTGCCGCGGTCCTGGCGGGCATCGGCCTGGTTCGACATGCCGGCGGCGAGTTTCTGGTCGGAGACGGACAGACCGGTAAGTTGACCAGCGAACTGCGCCAGCAACTCGTCAGTCTGCAGAAAGGCGTAACCAACGATGAGCGCGGCTGGACGCGCCTTATTCCGGCCTGAACTCCCGACGCTTCACGCGAATGGCGGCGTCACACCGGCTTGGTGGACACCGCCTCCGCCTCGCCCAGAAAAGCCGTCGGGCTGACGATCTATTCCGCCCTCGCCGCGGCAATTCATAAACTCGCCACCGCGGAGTGCCACGATGCCGATATCCTGACCTGCGACGCCCATTTCAAGGGTCTCGAACGCGTCATCTATATCGATAAAAAAGACTGATCCGCATGTGACCCAAGCCCTCGACGGCGCGGCACAACGCTTCTATCACAAACTGGGAAATGATAATCTGGCATCTGGAATGGCTGATAACCGGCATGTGCAGGCGGCACCGAATCCAATGGCGAAAATGACGATCTCGCTTCCGGATAATCTGGCGGAATACGTCGAAAACCGTGTCGCAAGCGGTAGATACAGCAGTGCCGACGCATTCCTGGCGGAGCTTGTTCTGAAGGATCAGCTCCATCATAAGCTTGACGACGAAGAACTGCGCAACATTCTGAGACAGGCTGAGGAAAGCGGCCCGAGCGAGCGACGCATTCCCGACATCCTGTCGGAAACGAAGGCAAAGCTGCGTGACAACCACCTATAGGCTGACCCGAACCGCGTACTCCGTGCTATCGGGCATCGACGAATATGCTTGCCTCAATTTCGGCGAGGCGCAGGCAGACGCCTATCTTCTCGACTGGGACAGGATTTTCGTGCTTCTTTCGCATGCTCCCTCCATGGGAGAAGAGTGCGACGAACTCGGCGCTGGCCTTCGCCGCCTCCTCCACATGCGCCACGTCGCCTTCTACCGGGTGACGTCGGAAGGGATTGTCGTCATTGACATCATCGACGCCGACCGGCTTCCTGAAAGACATCTCCAATCCAACCGACGCCCGCGATCGGCCGAACAGCATGCCTCTTGACCGCACCTCCGCCTTCTATGAGGAAAATGCCGAGACATACGCCAAGCGGGTGCGCAGCCTGCCGAAGCAGCTCGATGGCTTCCTCGCCGGGCTTGCGCCGGGTGCGGCAATCCTCGAGCTCGGCTGCGGCGGCGGGCAGGACAGCGCCTACATGCTAGCGCACGGTTTCGACGTGACGCCGACGGATGGCTCGACCGAGCTTGCAAGACAAGCGGAGGCGCTGATCGGCAGGCCGGTGAGGGTCATGCTGTTCCAGGAGCTCGACGCCGACAGCGCCTTCGACGGCGTCTGGGCGCATGCAAGCCTTCTCCATGTTCCAAGATCTGAGCTGCCCGACGTCTTCGCCCGCATCCGGCGCGCGCTGAGGACGGGCGGCATCATTCACGCGACCTTCAAGGCAGGGGAAGCGGAGGGCCATGACGGCTTCGGCCGCTATTACAACTATCCCTCTGCCGACGGACTGTTGGCGCTTCTGACAAAAGGCGGCTGGCGTGACATCACCATCGAGGAAAACGACGGCGGCGGTTATGACGGTGAGCCGACACGGTGGATCACGGTGATGGCGCATCGGTAGAGGCTGCTTGCTTTCCGGGCTGAGCGTCCATTCCCGGTTGAGATCATGATCTTATTCGTAGAGGCGGATTTCTCTGCAGTTGACGGAGGTCTATGTCTCGCTTTGCCCCGTCAATTTTTGCGGCTGCTATCTGAAATCCAAACCGTGCTTCAAGAAACCCTGCATCCATAGCAGGCTACTTCTCAATGGGTCGGGATGACCTTGAGTTTCCCACCGATACGACGGCCACGCCCGTGCTCAAAATGAGAGCTACATAACGCACATACGGGCGCGGCGACAGGCGGCCGGAAGATGGGCTCATCCACGGCCGCCAGAGGGCATTTACAGCGAGGTGGCAGCCTCCGTGTTCAACCGTCAGACGGCAATCTTGCCACCGCCAACCTTGGTGATGGCGACGACCGCAGGCCGCACTGGCATGTCGGGCTTGAAGTCCGGCCAGCGGGTCGAAAGGTCCTCGTAATAGGACGGGCGGCCATGGCCCGGCCAGTCCTCGCCGCCATCGGCGGGATGCTGCACGGCGACGAAGGCGGTCTCGTCGTCCGGCGTGAAAAGCGGGCCGCACATTTCGGCGCCGACCGGCACGCGGAAGAACAGCTTCGAAGTGGCGCGCGCCGCCCCTTCCGTATCGACGGCCCACAGACCGTCGGTGCGGCCGGTGGCCTTGTTGTTGTTGCCGTCGGTCGAAACCCAGAGGCGGCCGGCAGCATCGACGGCGCAGTTGTCGGGCATGCCGAACCAGCCGTTCTTGGTCGTTTCGGTGGAGAAGGTCGCACCGACGGCCGCAACCGAGGGATCGCCGCACTTCAGGAGCACTTCCCACTTGCCCGATGTGGCAGTGAAATCGCCGTCGTTTTCAGAGATCTCGATGATGTGGCCGAAGGCGTTTTCCGCGCGCGGATTTGCGGCATCCACCTGGTCGGCCTTGCGGCGGGTGTTGTTGGTCAGCATGACATAGACCTTGCCGTTGACGCTGTTCGGCTGGACGTCTTCCGGGCGGTCCATCTTGGTGGCGCCGAGCGCGTCACCGGCGCGACGACATTCGATCAGCACGTCAGCCTGGCTGGTGAAACCGTTTTCCGCCGTCAGCGGACCCTGGCCGAAGACCAGCGGCAGCCACTGCATGGTGCCGTCCTCGTTGAACTTGGCGACATGAAGCGTGCCGCTGTCGAGCAGGTTCATGTTGGCGGCGCGATCATTCGGGTTGAACGCTGCTGATGTCACGAACTTGTAGACGTAGTCGAAGCGCTCGTCGTCGCCGAGATAGAAGACGACCTTGCCGTTCTTGGCGACGATCGACTCGGCGCCCTCGTGTTTGGTGCGGCCGAGCGCGGTTCGCTTCTTCGGCGCCGACGTCGGGTCCATGACGTCGACCTCGACGATCCAGCCGAAACGGTTCGGCTCGTTCGGCTCCTTGGAA
>NZ_JAWDIV010000020.1:0-141826 GCF_032464655.1 Rhizobium sp. 25PS6 | reverse complement strand
GTGACGACGGGCTCCCATCACCGGCACAATGGAAAGGATGAGCGCCGTGGCCAGCGCCAGCACCAGCGCGTAATGGCCGATCTCGATGATCATGGCGTCGCCTTCACTTGCTGTCCTTTCACTTCCTGGCCCTGAGCTTCCTTCCCAGGGTTTTCCTGGCCTTGACCTTCCTTCCACAGCCCCTGGGATTTCAGCCTGTCGGCCACGTCCTTCGGCATATAGGTCTCGTCATGCTTGGCAAGCACGGTGTCGGCCACGAAGACGTTCGTCCCGGCGGCGAACATGCCTTCTGTCACGACACCCTGGCCCTCGCGGAAAAGATCGGGGAGAATGCCGGTATATTTGACCTTCACGGCATTAGTGCTGCCGTCGGTAACGGCAAATTCCACAGTCGAGCCGGTGCCGCGCACGACACTGCCCTCGCCGACCAGCCCGCCGAGCCGGATGCGGGTTTCCGGCGCAACCGGCGTCTTGGCGAGATCCGCCGGCATGTAGAAATAGGCAACGGACTGGCTGAAGGCGAACATGACCAGCAGCACGGCGGCGATGATGAAGCCCATGCCGCCGCCGATCACTGCAAGGCGCTTCTGCTTGCGCGTCATTGCGTCGCTCCCTCCGTGGCTATGCCGAGTTCCCTGGCAAGCGCCAGCAATTGCCTGCCCTGTTCGCCGGGCGGCGGAAAGGCCGCAAGCCCGCGCTTCAGGGCGCCGGCAGCGCGATCCTTGTCGTTCAATACGGCGTAAGAGCGGACGAGCCGCATCCAGCCCTCGAAATTGTTCGGATCTTCGTTGAGCTTGGCGTCGAGGCTCTCGACCATGCCGCGGATCATCTGCTGCCGGTCGCCGGCGCTCATAGTCTCGGCCGCCGCCACATCTTGCTGCGTGGGATTGCCGGGGGCAGCCTGATCGGCGCCCGGGGCAGCCGGGTTGGCGCCTGGGGCAGCCGGATCGGCGCCTGACTTCACGCCGCCGTTCATGGCGATATGCTCGTTGACCAACGGAAGCCAGGGCGCATCATCAGGCGATTGTTTCGCCAGCGCCTCGAAGGCCTGGCGCGCCTCATCGGGCCGTCCCGCCTGCTCCATGCTGAGGGCGATGTAGAAGCGGGCACGCGGATTGTCAGGTTCGAGCGTCAGCGATTGTTCCAGCACTTGCCGCGCCTCCTCCGTCACCACGCCGTCCGAGGCCGCCATCAGCGTCTCGGCAAGGCCATCGAGCCGGACGGGGCTCGGGCCGAGAAGCCGGATAGCATTGCGATAGGCCAGTTGCGCGTCGTTGACGCGCATCGTGCGGAAATAGATCGGCGCCAGCACGTCCCAGCCCTTGCCGTCATCAGGCTTCTCAGCCAGGTGCCGTTCCGCCTTGGTGATCAGCACCGCCACGTCGTTGCCGGAGTTTTCCAACCGCGCTTCCAGCGGCTGCGAGGGCAGGTCCGGCCTGCCCGTCGTCAAATAAAGACAGAGCCCGAGAACCGGCAGGACCAGGAGCACGAAGGCCTCGGTAAAACGGTGATGCCGTGCGGGTTTCGCCGTCTCAGCCGGCTCATCGGCAGAGACTGCGATCAGCCGCCGGCCGATTTCTGCCCTGGCGTAATCGGCCTCCTCCGGGGTGATCAGCCCGCCGTTGAGATCGCGGTCAAGTTCGCGCAACTGGTCGCGATAGACCGCCGCCTCGCCCGCGCGGATATTCTCCGCCGCCTTCGCTCCGCGCAGAAGGGGGTAGAGCAGGATGACGGCGAGGGCTGCCGTCAAAGCGGCAACGAGAATCCAGAACAGCATGTCGCCCAAATACGTGAAGCGCGCCTTCATTCCAACTGCCAAAGCCGGAATGACGAAGATTTGAGGCTAGCGCATAACCCCGAGAATCGGAATCGATTTTCGGAAAGGATTATGCGCCATCTAAAGCGATAGAGCGTCCTTGGCGCGTCCTGTCGGACGCGCGGCGCTCTATTGGCCGCAATTCAGAGCGGCGACCAGCTGCCGTCGTCGTTGCGGCAGGCAGCGCCGCGCGCCACCGTGTCCTTGCCGTCGACGGTCAGCGTATGGGTATATTGCCGGCAGTTCTGCGAACCGACCTGATAGGGCGCAGCCGCCACCACCTTGCCGGTGACATCCTTGCCGGTCCAGAGCATCGGCTGGCCGACGGCGGCCCCTTCCAGCGCCCGATATTCCGCCTCGAGCGCCCGCTGCTTGTCGCTGTCGTTCAAGCTCACGCCGCTGCGGCCAACGATGCCGCCCTGCAGCGCGGTGATGAAGGCGGCCGATGCCGAGGGCTTGCTCGAAAAAATGCCGCGCGAAGCGGCACTCTTCGTCGTCGTGCAGCCGGACAGCGCGACGGCGACGAGAAGAGCGGAAACGATCATGCCTTGCGAGCGTAAAATCATTGCGTCGAACCACGATCAGGGGTCAATTTCAGCCGATCGAAGTGCAGCGTCCCCGTGTCAGCATTAAGGCAAAGCATGCTATACGTTTGCCAGTATCTTTGTGACATCAAGCAGTTGCTCATGCAACATCCTTTGTGACGCCGGGCAGGATAAGCTTCGCCTTCAGCCCGCCCCATTCACCTCGGGAAAGCTCGAGCCGTCCCTGGTATTCGTTGGAAATCTCGGTGACGATCGAAAGGCCGAGCCCGGTTCCGGGTTTGCTTTCGTCGAGCCTGCGGCCGCGCTTCAGCGCCTCGCGGATCTGGTCCGGCTCCAGGCCCGGCCCGTCATCCTCGACGGCGAGCTCCACCCAGTGGCGGCGCGCGCTCGCCTCTACCCCCTTCACATCCTCGCCGGCCTCGACGGCCGAAAGCCGCACCCTGCTCTTGGCAAAACGCGCCGCATTTTCCAGGAGATTGCCGACGGTCTCCTCGAGATCCTGCTGCTCCATGGCAACGGCCAGATGCGGTGGCGAGACGACCAGATCGAATTCGGTATCGACGTTCAGCCGGCGCATGACGCGCACCAGCCGTTCAAGCGCCGGCTCGGCATCGGTGCGGGCGAGCACGGATTCGCGCTGCGCGGCGATGCGCGCCCGATTGAGATAGGACTGCACCTGCCCCTGCATCGATTCCGCCTGGCTGCGCACCAGCTCGCCATGGGATTTTTCGAGCACGCGCGCCTCGTTGAGGAGCACGGCGATCGGCGTCTTCAGCGAATGCGCGAGATTGCCGACCTGCATGCGGGCTCGCTCGACGATGCGGCGATTGCTGTCGATCAGCGCGTTCACCTCGTTGGCGAGCGGCAGGATTTCGCGCGGGAAGTCGCCTTTCAGCTGTTCGCTCTCGCCGGCGCGGATGCGCTCCAGCGCGGCGCGTGCCTTGTCGAGCGGCTTAAGGCCGTAGAGAATCGCCAGCGCGTTGACGATCAGGCTGCCGACGCCGAAACCGGCGAGCGCCAGATAGAGGCTGTGGGAAAAGGTGCGCACGTCGTCTTCGACTACATCGACGTTGCCGGTGACGCGGAAGCGCGCCGCGCGCCCGTCGGTATCGAGCACCACTTCGGTTTCGGCCACCTGCACGCGGTTCCCGGAAGCATCCGTCACCTGGTAGTAGCGCTCGTAATTCTTGTCGAAGGGCGCTTCGACGACGGAGGGAACCGCAATGAGCGCCGAGCCGAGCGAAGGCGACACCAGCGGTGCGGTCGTATAGGTGCCGAGCGGCTCCACCACCCAGTACCAGCCGGTCTTCGGCTGGGCAAAACGCAGGTCGCCGAGCTGCGGGCTGCCGCTGAGCGCGCCCTGATCGCCGATCGTCACCGAATTGATGACGTTATAGAGCTGCGCCCGCAACAGATCCTGGAAACCGCGTTCGGCGCTCTTGCGGTAGAGGGTGGAGATCAGCAGACCGATCACCACCAGCGCCACCGTCGACCAGACCGTGGTCAGCAACAACACACGTGCGGTGAGCGACTTAATTCGCATGTTTCGGCGCTTGGATACGGTAACCGAGACCGCGCACCGTTTCGATCAGGTCGACCCCCATTTTCTTGCGCAGGCGGCCGACGAAGACCTCGATCGTGTTGGAATCGCGGTCGAAATCCTGATCGTACATATGCTCGACCAGTTCCGTGCGCGAGACGACCTCGCCCATATGATGCATGAGATAGGAAAGCAGGCGATATTCGTGCGAGGTCAGCTTCAGCGTCGTGCCGTTGACCGTCGCCTTCGAGGATTTAGTATCGAGCCGCACCGGCCCGCAGATGATCTCGGATGAGGAATGCCCGGCTGCGCGCCGGATCAGCGCCCGAATGCGGGCCAGCACTTCCTCGACATGGAAGGGCTTGGTGACGTAGTCGTCGGCACCGGCGTCGATGCCGGCGACCTTGTCGCTCCAGCGGTCGCGCGCCGTCAGGATCAGCACCGGCACACCGCGGCCGGCGCCGCGCCATTTTTCAAGAACGGTAACCCCGTCCATCTCCGGCAGGCCGATATCGAGGATGATGGCGTCATAGGGTTCGGTGTCGCCGAGGAAATGGCCTTCCTCGCCGTCGAACGCCTGGTCGACGACATAGCCCGCCTCTTTCAGCGTGTCGGCCAGCTGCCGGTTCAGATTAACGTCGTCTTCGACTACCAGGATGCGCATCGGTCCGCCTTCGTCCGCTTCAAATCGTTCAATGTCCTGAATAAGCCGATTCCGCCTACATCGGAACCTTTACCGTCACCTTGCGTGGACGCTGGCCATTGCCGGACACGAGAACGGTGATGATGCAGGTATCGCCCACCGGTTGCACGGACAGGAGCTGGCCGCCCGTCTGCTCGACGACCTGGGCTGCAGCGGCGCTGCAATCGCCTCCGATACGCACGACAAAAGTGCCCGCGGCGTCCGGTGAGGGCGCCGATACCACCAGTCCGGCGGCCAATGCTGCGACGCTCAGAGGAAAGGCCATGTGTTATGCTTCCAAGGTAATGCCAACTTGCCCCGAATATGTACTCACGCGACCTGAATGGCAAATGAATGCGCTGTAATGCAGGGCGTTTAGAACTGTTCTCGACTGTTCGGGACAGCCGGTTTCAGCGCCTCTAAATTGCCGCCGCAGCAAGCTCCGGCGGCGGCCGTTGCGTCCAAAAACGATACCCTCAACCTTGGTATCCACGCATTCTTCATCACCTCCGGTAAAGGCGGGAAGCCGGCGGGACCGACACCACAATCTTTGTCTGCGAATCGGCCGCGCTCTTCCGATTCTCGCCGCCCGCAGCTTTCACCAGCCGGTTGAAACTGTTATGCCCTTGCTGCCCCACATTTCAGACCGTTTCAGCACCAATGCCAAAATCCTCCCGCTTCCGCTCGGCGCAGACGGTCACCGTCCTTGCCGTTACCCAGCTGATCGGCTGGGGCACGACTTTCGACATGCTCGGAGTCATGGGCCGCGTCGTGGCGCCCGATCTCGGCCTGGCGAACGAAGTGGTGTTTGCCGGCCTGACGATCATGATGGTGGTCAGCGCCATCGTTGGTCCGGCAACCGGCCGCTGGCTCGGCCGCTATGGTGCTGCCCGGGTACTTTCGGCCTCCTCGCTGACCTTTGCGCTTGGCCTGCTTCTGCTTGCCGCTGCAAACGGCATCGTGCTCTATGCCGGCGCCTGGATCATCATCGGCATAGGCGGCGCGTTCGGCCTCTCGGCACCGGCCTATACCGCCGTCGTCGAGCGTGAAGGGGCGAACGGCAAACGCGTCATTGCCATCCTGATGCTGTTCACCGGCCTTTCGAGCGCCATCTTCTGGCCGATCCTCAGCCTGCTCAACGAGGCGGTCGGCTGGCGCCTCACCTTCCTGGTCTGTGCGGCGCTGCAATTCTTCGTCTGCCTGCCGCTGCATCTTTTCGTCCTGCCGAAGCCGATCGCAATACATGTCGATGGCGGCACAGCCGAAATCGCCCCGGTGCCGCTGTCGAAGGCCAAGCAGCGCAAAGCCTTTCTGCTGATCGCCGCGGCGACGACGATCTCGACCTTCGTCACCTTCGGCATCTCGCCATCGCTGCTCGAAATCTTCCGCCAGTCCGGCGCCTCCCCCGCCTTTGCACTGCAGCTCGGCTCGGCACGCGGCATCCTCGGCATCTCGGCACGTTTCCTCGACATGCTGCTCGGCCGGCGCGGCAACCCCATGCTCAGCGCGGCCATGGGCATCAGCCTGATGATGATGAGCTTCGTTATTATGCTGGTTGCCAGCCCGTCGACGCCGCTGCTCGTCACCTTCGTCCTGTTTTACGGGTTCGGCACCGGCGTCATGACCGTCGCCCGCGCGCTGCTCCCGCTGGCGCTGTTCTCACCGCGCGAATTCGGACTGCAATCGGCCCGGCTGTCGCTGCCGCAGAACCTCGCCAACGCCATCGCCCCTGTCATCTTCACCGCCATCCTCGACCGCGCCGGCACCGGCCCGGCACTCGCCGCCTGCGCCGTTCTGGCGGCATTGTCGCTCATCTTCGTGCTGATGCTGATGGCGCTGGTGCGCGGCGCCCGCGTATCGGAATCAGCCATTCTTAATATTTCTTGATTATCATCCACGCAGGAAGAGAGCGGCTTTCCGTCCACGCCACAACCGCTGGGGCAATCTGACCATGAACCAGCAGCCGGTTTTGGTGAATCTTTAGAATCGGTTGCCGCCGCTTTTTCGAAAGTTGAGTCCGGTGGTTCGGAAGTTGGGTCAGCTTCGCAGTAATCCGAATCCGGAGAATCATTCATCCATTTGAAATTTCAATGGAATACAGCGTGGCCGAACGCCTGCGCAAGTCAGAGCGGCCGCGTCACCGCCGTGCGGCTGTCGTAATCGGCGGCGATGCGCTTTTCCCGGAGCGGCCGCACGCGATCGATCGAGAGCTGATAATCGGGATGCGCCTTATAGGCGGCAAGGGCCGCCTCGTCGTCGAATTCGCCATAGACTACGAGATCGATCTCGGTGCCCAACTGATCGGTCTTCACATTGGTGCCGATTTCCAGCAGCCGCGCATGCGGAATGCCGGTCAGTATAGATAGCCCGGCCCTCACCTCCTGCAGATGTTCCTCCTGCACGGTGAAGAAGACGATATGACGGATCACGCGGAAGCTCCTGTCAGATTTATCAAAATGATGGAGCGACCCTGGCGCATCCTATCGGACGCGCCGCGCTCCAGCTGTCAGCCGGGCGATAACATGCGCGCCCCAGGCCTTCAACCGCGAGAGCATGCCATGGGCCGCATCGGGACGTATCGCCGCATCGAAGACCATGGCATAGGCGGCGAGCTTTTCCGCCCGGTCTGTGCCATTGACGATGCGGCGCGCATTCACCCAATCCGCGGTCGTCGCGTTCAGGTGATCGGCGAGCCTGTGGCCGGTAAAGCTGCCTTGCAGCATGCCTTCGATCAGGATCGTCACCGCCGCATCCATCTCCATCGCCCGGTCGGGGTCGGCAACGAGATCGATCCCCGTCAGCACACTCATCGCATCGTAGTTCCGCTTGTGGGTGAGCTGCACCAGGCCGCGTCCGAGCCAGCTGCGACCATCCTCGTCCGGCCGCCAATAGGGCGTCTTCACCCAGGAAAGCCGGCCTGCGGCAAAGGCCGTCTCGAGGATCTCGACCGCGCGCACATCGCTGTCCGCCAGCGTCTCGCGCACCGGCTGCATCGTATAAGCGGTCTCGTGGTAAGCGGTTGCGAGGATGTAAGCGAGCCACCGCCGGTCGGCATCGGCAAACCGTTCTTCCCAGGCGTCGAGGATCGCCGTGATACCCACTACCTGAGGCTGAGTCAGGTTCCCTTTGAAGAGTCGGTGCCGTACAGTATCGAAAAAGAATGCCCGGTCCATGTGGACAACCATTCCGTGCTTCCCTCAAATATCATGGTTAAAACCGTCTTAATCGATTAAATTCCATTTAATCGTTTAAAGTGTTTAAGCCACTGATTTACACGCCTTTTGTCTTGTGCAATGCATCTTCTTGCCCCGAAGCCTTACCACGAACAGAGGAGACTTCCGATGCAGACGCCCGCCAATAGCCAAACCACCATTCCCCAGCATGTCGTCGACCAGATGGAAAACGAATGGCGCCAGGTTCGCCCTGAACGGGAAAATACGCGCCCGGCCCAGCAGCCTCAACAACAACGCTGAAATACACGCAAACCGGTACCGGTGTAAGCTCGATCGCCGCCCCAGCGCCCGATCAATGCCCCGGCCAGTCACTCGTGGCCGGGTGAATTTTTTCATAGGTACAATAAACGTCCCAGCAGTTGACCGCCACTCATTGCATCACAGCATCAAGCCGTTTCGCCAGCGTGTCCAAGGACCGGGTGAAAACCATCCTGTTGTCCAGCGCACGCGACAGCACCAGCGCGCCTTGAACACCCGCGACGCCCTCCTCGGCGAGCGTTTGCGCCTCCCCCTCAGGGCAGCCTGCCCGTATCAGCGCTGACCGCAAGGCGTCGATCCAGCGAATGAAATAATCGCCGATCTCTGCCGAAAACCGCTCGCGGGTCTCGTCAAGCGCGAAGGCGCCGACGAGGCAGATGCGGCGGCCGGAGCGGAAGTAATCATTCACATTCGTCCACATTGCCGCGATCGCCTCACGGGCGTCATCCCTTCTCAGCGGCTGATAGATCGCATGTTCGAACCAGGCATCGACATCCGCGAGCACGGCACCCGCCATCTCCTCTTTACCGCCGGGAAAGAAGTGATAAAGGCTGCCCTTGCCGATGCCGGTGCGTTCGGTGATGCGGCTGAGCGACGTGCCCTCATAGCCGAGCTCGCGGAAGATTTCGGCGAGCAGCGGCACGATGTCGGCGCGTTCGTAGACAGTTTTCACCCGCGAACTTCCTTGGCTTGTTTAGAGGCCGAGCTCGGTCAGACCGGGATGGTCGTCCGGCCGTCGGCCGAGCGGCCAATGGTACTTCCGCTCCGATTCCCGGATCGGCAGGTCGTTGATGCAGGCGAAGCGGCGCTGCATCAAACCGGCGGCGTCGAATTCCCAGTTCTCGTTGCCATAGGAGCGGAACCAGTTGCCGCTGTCGTCATGCCATTCATAGGCGAAGCGCACGGCGATGCGATGATCGGTGAAGGCCCAGATTTCCTTGATCAGCCGGTAATCCAGTTCCTTTGCCCATTTGCGGGTGAGGAAGGCGACAATCTCGGCGCGGCCGGTGATGAATTCGGCGCGGTTCCGCCAGCGGCTGTCCGGCGTATAGACGAGCGAGACGCGCTCGGGATCACGGCTGTTCCAGCCGTCCTCGGCAAGACGGACTTTCTGGGTGGCGGTCTCAAGGGTGAAAGGCGGGGCGAGGCTGGACATGGGCTCTCCGGGGCTCCTGTACTGAACGGTTATCATTGTACCGATCGGTACAATGATTGGCAAGCCGCTTCGAGACGGCATTTCTCAAAGACCGGGAGGCAGGCTCCACCGCAGCGGCAGGGCATCCGGGCGAAGCACGATCTCTTCCGGCGTGAAACGCCACAGCCGTTCCGCCCGTTGAAAGGTGACGACCTCGGGCGAATCCAGCAGCACCTCGACCCTGCCCGTCATCTGCAGCATGTCGCCGGTTTCGAAATCGATGAAGACCAGCCCTGCCTTCGGGTTGACGAGGAAATTACCCAGCGTGTTGAAGAACCGATTGCCGGGAAAATCAGGAACGGTCAGCACGCCGTCGGCGCCCACACGCACGAAGCCGGCATTGCCGCCGCGATGGGACACGTCCACCTGCCGCTCGCCATTCTCCCGGTCGACATAGGAGGCGACAAAGAAGGTATCCGCGCCCTCGATCATCCCTAGCGCCCGATCGTCGAGCTGGCCGGAATGAAGCGGCGGCATCGCCGTCGGCATATCGGGATCGCGGATGAAGGCGGAAGAGCGAAGCTGAATATATTGCGGGCAATTGCCGAAGCTCTGGCCGACGTGTACCTGGAATGCTCCAGCGTCCGTCCTGCGGATCACGCCGTTCAGCCGGTTACGCCGCCGGGTCTCGAGCTGGATGCCGAGCATCGCGATCGCGTCGCCATCCTCCATGCCGGCATCGGCAGGATCGGCCGCGTCGCGCGGCAGGTGCACCTCGAGAATCTCCGGCTCCGGCGAGGCCATGAAACCCGGGCGCTCGGTCCTGAGCGTTGCCCAGACATCGCCCTTGGCATCAACGGCGCCGAGCACGACGAAAGGCAGCATCGGAAAGAAGGCGCGGTGCTGCTCCGGCATGGCCTTGCGGACGAAATTACGGCCCGGCCCGTCCATGCGTTCGGCGACACCAACGCTGCGCTGCATGGCGAGTTCGCCCGCATGCCAGGGCGATGTGGCGTCCTGTCTTGTCTGCTCCAGCATCACGGCCTCCTTCAGGGCAGCATTTGGAGAACCGGGCAACATCGCTGCCCCGGCGGGTTTTCAGGCGGTAAGGCCGATCTTGGTCTTGCGAAAGCCGACGAAACCCGGCAGCGCCTCGATGCGTGCAAGCCAGGCGCGAACGCTTGGATAGGCCGAGATATCGACATTGCCCTCCGGCGCATTGGCGATGTAACTGTAGAGCGCGATGTCGGCGATCACAGGATTGTCGCCGAGCAGGAAGCTGCGGTCGTGGAGCTCCGCCTCGATCAGCGCCAGAATGCGGTGCGCCCGGGCGATCACCTCGTCGGTGCGGAAATCGGCGCCGAAGACGGTGACCAGGCGCGCAGCACATGGGCCATAGGCGATCTCGCCTGAGGCAACCGACAGCCATTTCTGTATCCGCGCCGCGGCCACCGCCTCTTCCGGCAGCCAGTCGGTGCGGCCGTATTTGCGCGCGAGATAGACGAGGATGGCGGAGGAATCGGCAATGACCGTGCCACTGTCGTCGAGCACCGGCACCTGGCCAAAGGGATTGAGCTTCAGAAAGTCCGGCGCCTTGTGAGCGCCAGCCGCCAGGTCGACCTCGACCAGTTCATAGGGTACGCCAAGCAGCGACAGGAACAGGTGAGCCCGGTGGGCATGGCCGGATAGCGGGTGATGGTAGAGTTTCATGATGGTTCCTTTGATCTTCTAATCGACGGGACGCGGTTGGCGATGGCCGCTTCGAACCATCTGCGGTGTAATTTACTGCCTTCCACCTGGCTGCAGTAGAATGCTAATCTGGAAGGCATGTTACCAATTCACGGAAGGATAGAATGGATCGCCTCGACGCCATGACCGTGCTTCTTGCCGTTGTCGAACAGGGCAGCCTGTCGGCCGCCTCACGGCATCTGCGATCCCCGCTCGCAACCGTCAGCCGCAAGGTTTCGGAACTGGAAGCCCATCTCAACGCCCAGCTGCTGCAGCGGAGCAACCGGAAGATCACGCTGACGGAAGCCGGCCGCTCCTATGTCGAGGCGGCGCGGGAAATTCTCGATCGGGTGGAAGAGGCGGAACGGACGGCCGCCGGCGAATACAGCGCCCCGAGGGGCGAGTTGACGATGACCGCGCCGATCGTCTTCGGTCGGCTGCATGTCTTGCCTGTCGTGGTGGATTTCCTGAAAGCCTATCCCGATATCAATCTGCGGCTGATGCTTGGCGACCGGCTATCGAACCTCATCGAGGACCATATCGACGTGGCGCTGAGGATCGGCAACCTGCCGGACAGCAACCTGATCGCCACAAGGCTCGGCGCGATCCGCCGCACGGTCTATGCCAGCCCGGATTATCTGACGCGACACGCCCACCCCCGGCATCCCAGCGATCTCGGCGCGCATGACTGCGTCACTTTCGAGGGCATTGCATCAATGCTGAGCTGGACATTCACCGAGGGGAAACATGATCTCACTGTATCGATCCGCTCGCGGCTGGCCGTCAACACCGCCGAGGCCGCGGTCGATGCGGCTGTCGCCGGCCTCGGCATCACCCGGGTGCTTTCCTACCAGGCCGCACGCGCCGAGATGGCCGGACTGCTGGTGCCGCTGCTCCAAGATTTCGAACCGCCGCCAGCGCCGGTGCATCTGGTCTATCCCGCGCAGGGACTGGTGCCCCTGAAACTGCGGGCGCTGCTCGATTTCGCGACGCCGCGCCTGCGCGCCACGCTGAACAAGTCCTAGGCGAGCTTGCCCTCTTCCGCCTTGTAGAAATACTGGCTGGCGACAAGCCAGCCCTTCAGCGGCCGCAGCGGCGGAATGCAGGTGGCGAGCATGAAGGGACCGGTGACCAGGAGCTGCACCCAGATCGGCGCTGAAAAGGCCACCTCCAGCCAGACGCCGAGCAGCACGCTCGGGATGCAGGCGAAGCAGATGACGAAGAAGGCCGGACCGTCGGCCGGATCGGCGAAGGAATAATCGAGACCGCAGACCTCGCATTCCGGCTGCAGCGTCAGGAAGCCCTTGAACATATGACCCTGGCCGCAGCGCGGGCAGCGTCCCTTGATGCCGGTCTGCATCGGAGGAAGTGGGGGATATTCCGTATCCATGACGATCTCGCTTTCTTGCTTCGTAGATATTGATACGATCAACATCTGAAATGACCGCATTCAATATAATTACATTATAGGGAAATTACCAGTCAATTCGCCAGAATGCCGCAGAGCTCCCCAGCGCATGCCGGCAGCAAGCTGACTGCAGATTTATCAAGCAGCACTTGGGGCGCAGCCAGGGCGGATCAGACGTGAACGTGGTGGTGAACGTGACGGTTACGCCTCGCCCATGCCCGGACAGATCTGGGCGCGACCGATCTGATCTCGACCGCCTCCGGCTTTGGTCCGTGCCTGATCAGCCGGGAGCTGGGTTCCGTGTCAGAAGAACGACGCCGCCATTTCCGGCGGACCTTCCAGCGCGTGGGCCATGAATTCGAGTGCGCCCTGCAATTTCTCCCGGGTGATCGGCCCACCAAGGCAGACACGCACGGCCTCGGGTGCCGTGCCCTCGACCGTAAAGGCATCGCTAGCGACGACGCCGATACCGGAAGAACGGGTATGGCTGCCGAAGGTGGAGCGGGTCCAGCCGTTGGAGAGCGGCAGCCAGATGTTGAAACTGATCGGATCGGCGCGGTAGCTGCCGGCCGGCAGGATGGCGGCGACCATTTGCTGGCGGGCGGCGGCCTCGGCACGGATGAAACGCAGGATCGTATCGGCGGTGCCATCCTCGATCCAGCGGGTGGCGAGCGCCACGGTCAGTGGCGAGGCCATGACATTGTTGGCGCGCATGGCGCTGACGAACGGCCACACGGCCTTACTGTCAGGCGCCACGACATAGGCAAGTCGCAGACCCGCGCCGATGCATTTCGCCAGTCCGCCGATATGCCAGGTCAGATCCGGCGCTGTTGCGGCGAGCGGCGCCGGGCCGTGCTGCGGAATGAAACCATAGGCATCGTCCTCGACGATCGGCACGTGATATTTGCGGGCAACGGCGCAGATCTCCTCGCGGCGCCTGGCCGGAATGGTCAGCGTCGTCGGGTTCTGCAGCGTCGGATTGAGATAGAGCGCCTTCGGCTTCAATCTCTCGCAGGCCGCGGCAAAGGCGTCCGGCAGGATACCGTCCTCGTCCATCGGCAGACCGGCCAGATTGAGCCGCAGCTGGGCGGCGATCGAGCGCATGCCGGGATAGGTGATGATTTCCGAAAGCACGGTTTCGCCCGGTTTTGCCAGCAGGCCGAAGATCGCCAGCAGGGCCGGATGGGCGCCGGGCGTGACGAAGATGCGCTCCTGCGAGGGCACCAGCCCGCGACGGCTGAGCCAGGAGGCGGCAGCCTCCTTGTCCATGCTGGAGCCGCCGAAGCCCTGGTAGCGCAGAAGCGGAATGAGGTTCGCCGTCACCGCCGACATGCCCTCGCGCATGCGGGCGATCAGCTCGGGATCATCCGGTTCCGGCGGCATGTTCATCGAGAAATCGACGATGGAGGCGCGGCGGGGATCGGGCGCGGCGTCGGCCGCGAATCCCTGGCGCTCCCTGTCCGCGCCACCGGTAACGAAGGTGCCTCGGCCGACATGCGAATCCACAAGCCCGCGCTTCTGCGCCTCGACATAACCTCTCGCCACCGTGGTGAAATCGACATTCAGCCGCTTGGCGAGTTCGCGTTGCGGCGGCAGCCGGTCCCCAACCACCAGATGCCCACTGCGCAAATCCATTTCGATCACATCGGCGATCGCCATATAACGGGGGCTGCTGCTGCGGCTGAGATCGGGATGCCAGTCTTTCATGGTCGTGATCCGTGTCGGTCTGATTCCTGATGAGATTGACCGTATATTGTTGCACAATGCCGCTGTCACGAAAAATGTCGCGCGCCAAGTCCGGAGAACGACGCAGGACGGAATGGCGCAGCTCTTGCGCACGCCTTGATACATTTTAAAGACGGATTGTCACGATTTGACTGCTGTTTGCGCAAATACAATCTGGCACGGCGACCGCGCTGTCGCAGGCCGATTTCGGCAGCGTTTGCGCCAATGACATGCTGACGATCTGCACGGCTTGCCGATCGGGCTTTCACCCGAGAAGGCCCGGGTGAGGCGCGAGGACGGCAAGACAATCGGCTGCGTCTTCAGCGCGCCTTGACGAGGGTTTGCCGCGCGCTCTGGCTTCAGGCGTACGCTGCGAAAGCGTCAATGCCAGTCAGCCTTGCCGACAAGATCCACAGGCGTGCCGCCTTCTCGGGATCGGTTGCATGGTCGCTGACGCCGCCTGGTTCTCCATCCGTTGCGCGGATGGCGATATCGCAGTCCTCGCAATAGAGGCCTCCCATACCGTCGAGTTGCGGCGAGGTCGCCGCCCAAACCTGCGTGGCCGCCCCCTGGGATGGCGTCTTGAATGTCGGATCAATCGGGTTGCCGTCCGCATCGATCCAGCCGGCACTGACCATTTCCTCCTTTGCGAGATGGCGCTGCAAGGGGGTAAAGATCTTGCCCGGGTGCAGCGAGAAGGCGCGGATGCCGGTGTCGCGCCCGAGCCTGTCCAGATGCACAGCGAAAAGTGCGTTGGCGGTCTTCGACTGACCGTAGGCCCGCCATTTGTGGTAACCGGTCTCGAATTGCACATCCTCCCATCGTATGGCCGAGTTGTGATGGCCACCTGAGGAAACCGAAACGATGCGAGCGCCGGGCGAGATCGCCGGCCAAAGGCGGTTGACCAAGGCGAAATGGCCGAGATGATTGGTCGCGAACTGTGCCTCCCATCCGTCGCCGACACGCGTTTCCGGGCAGGCCATGATGCCGGCGCTGTTGATCAGGATGTCGATGCTGCGGCCAGACGCGACGAACCGCTCGGCAAAGACGCGAACGCTTTCGAGGTCGGAAAGGTCGAGCCGATCAATCTCTACGCCATCGATACCGGCGACCGCGCTGCGCGCCGCCTCGATGTTCCTTGCGCCGATGGTCACCTTGGCGCCGGCGCCCGCCAGAGCGCGCGTGGTCTCGAGCCCGAGGCCGGAATGGCCGCCGGTGACGATGGCGCGCTTGCCGGAAAGATCGAGACCGGCCAGAACCTCGCCGGCCGTCGTGTGGGCTCCAAATCCGGAGCCGATGGGGACTTGTTTGTCACTCATGATAATTGCCTTTGTTCTGCGACGTTGCTGTCGCTCGGGATGACGGTCGCGAGAATAAGGCGTGGTCTCCAGACGATCCATGCGCTAAAGTCCGACATCTCTTCGCCATCGTCCGGATTTTTACATGGACCCGTTATCCGATGTTCTCGCATTGCTCAAACCGCGCAGCTATGTTTCCGCGGGGCTCGACGCTGGCGGCGCTTGGGCGATCGATTTCCCGCCCCCTGATGGCATCAAGTTCAACGCGGTGATTTCAGGCGCCTGCTGGCTGAGCGTCGATGGAGTTGCCGAAGCTGTCCGCCTGGAGGAAAGCGACTGCTTTCTGCTGACGAGCCGCCGGGCCTTTCGTCTCGCCAGCGATCCGGCGCTCGAAGCGATCCCGTCCGACGCGATCTATTCGATCGCCCGCGACGGCATTGCGACTTGCAATGGCGGTGGCGATTTCTTCCTGATCGGCAGCCGTTTTTCCTTTTCAGGAGGAAATTCGGACATCCTTCTCGGAATCCTGCCACCGATCGTCCATGTGAAGAGGGATTCCGATCACGCCACCGTGCTGCGCTGGTGCCTCGATCGGATGACGCGCGAATTGCGCGACCAGCAGCCGGGTGGCTTTCTGATGGCGGAGCATTTTGCTCATGTCATGCTCATGCAGGCGTTGCGCCTCCATATCGCATCGCCGAATGCGCGCGGCGTCGGCTGGCTTTTCGCGCTTACCGACCGGCGGATCGGCGCGGCTATCAGTGCCCTGCATGCCGATCCAGCCCGCAAGTGGACCTTGCAGTCGCTAGCTGAACGGGCCTCGATGTCCCGGTCCAGTTTTGCTCTCCACTTCAAGGAAAAGGTCGGGCTTGCGCCGATGGATTATCTGACGCGCTGGCGCATGCTTCTCGCAGGTGACCGATTGACAAATTCGGACGAAGCAATTGCCGGTGTCGCCCTGTCGCTCGGTTATGAATCCGAAAGCGCATTCAGCACCGCCTTCAAGAGAGTGATGGGATGCTCGCCGCGGCAATATGGTCGCGCTCAGCCGCCCGCCGGTGCCATGCGAGATAGTCTCGGCGCTCAGTGAAACCTTGATTGGTGCAGGCATCGGAGGGAGGTCGCCGTTGACCTGCCAAAATTCCGTCCGATACGGTCTTGCACCCGCCGTCCATTCTCTTACCTATTCAAGGAAGAATGCGCCGGCTTTCGGCCTTTCGCGCCGGCGTCTATCGGGATGAAAGTATGAATATCGATCCGATTTTACGGTCAGTCGTGGCCGTCCGTTCCTCTATTCCGGAAGATGCCTTCACGGCGGAGACGCTGGGCACTGTCCGGGAAGGCAGCGGCGTGGTCATTCGCGACAACGGGCTGGTGCTGACCATCGGTTATCTCATCACCGAGGCCGAAGAGGTCTGGCTGACGACCCATGACGGGCGCGTGGTTCCCGCGCATGCGCTTGCTTATGATCAGGAAAGCGGCTTCGGCCTGGTCCAGGCGCTTGGGGCCCTGAATGCGCCGGCGGTGGATCTCGGCGACGCGGCCACGGCCAAGCCCGGCGATCCCGTCGTGCTGGCCGATGGCATCGGAGAATTCGTCGAGGCAAATATCGTCGCCCGGCAGGAATTTGCCGGCTATTGGGAATATCTGCTCGACGAGGCGATTTTCACAGCACCAGCCCATCCCTCATGGGGCGGCGCGGCCCTGATCGGTTCGGACGGCAGGCTTCTCGGCATCGGTTCGCTTCGCCTGCAAATGAGCCATGGCGACGAGGTTGCCGATATCAATATGGTCGTGCCGATCGACCTTTTGCCGCCGATCCTCGACGATCTCTTGAACCGGGGCCAGGTCAACAAGCCGCCGCGGCCCTGGCTTGGCGCCTTCTCCGCCGAGAGCAATGGCGGCGTGGTGGTCATGAGCGTGGCCGAAGACGGCCCGGCCGCCCAGGCGGGCCTGCGTCAAGGCGATATCATTTCGGAGATCCGCGACGAAGAGGTCGATGGCCTGGCCGATTTCTATCGCAAGCTCTGGAGCAGCGGCCCCGCCGGCGCCGAGATCCCCATGCGGATCCTCAGGAACGGCCGGGAAGCCTGGCTGCGCATCAAGTCCGCCGACCGCAACAGCTTTCTTAAGAAACCGCAGCTGCAGTAAGGTTACGCCAGCGTCGTGAAAGTCGCTGGCGCTCATTCGAGCGGATTGTCCGGGCATCCTTATCCCGACTCAGAGATTTTCCGGCGTGATCGTCAGGAAGCGAACCGGCTCGGCGCTGACTTCCACCTCGATGAGACCCAGCCTGTTCAGGGCAAGGTCTATCGATCGCCTCGCCTGCACTTCCGGCGCCTGGTCGAGCACGATCGACATGATGCCGCGGCTGAGATAGTCCTGCGTCTCTCCCGTCAATTCGTGGCCGACCCAGAACGGCCGCCCAGCCTTGTTTGCCTCGAGCACCCTGGCAACACCCTTGTTGTCGCCGCCGGCACTATAGACGCCAATGATGCCGGGTTCGCGCCGGAGCGCCGCTTGCAGCAGTTCGATGGCATTGTGCTCGTCATCGAGGTCGAGCATGACCTCAAGGAAACGATGTTCGTTTGAACCCTCGTTCGAAGCGTTGTCCGCGAGATAGTTGGAGAAGCCGCGGATCCGCTCCTTATGGTTCTCATAGGCGCCGCTGTGGCAGAGAGCGACGAACGAACCGGGGCGCCGCGCCAGCATGCCCGACATATAGTGAGCCGCGGTGCGTCCGGCGGCATAGTTGTCGATGCCGACATAGGGCAGTTCGGGCGCCGGGCGGGTCATGATCTGGACGACGGGAATGCCGAGACCGGCCGCCTTCCGCACGCTGGTGACGACATCGGCATGGTCGGGCGCAACCACAATCAGCGCCGACCGGCGTGCCGCCGGGTTGGCGATGTAACGGGCGAATTGCGCCGGCTCGTTCTCGCGGACGAAGGTGCGGTGAACGACAATGCTGTCGTCGAGCGAGGCGGCAATGCGCTCGAACGCCCGGTTCAGACGCGAATAGAAGCTGGTCTCCGGACGAACGAGGATGACCTCTATCCGGATCAGGCCGCGATGGGCGACCGGCAGGCTCTGCCGGTATTCAAGCCGTCTTGCCGCCAGGAAGACTTTCTCCACCGTCTCCGGCCGCACGCCGCCGCGGCCGTTGAGGACGCGCTCGACGGTCGCGGTGCCAACGCCGGCTTGGCTTGCGACATCCTTCAAAGTCACCTTCATCAGGGCTCACTCACTCCCAAAGCTGACACAGCAGAGCATCGGCACGCTGCGTCGTCAATGATCAAATTTGATCAAGGAAGCATTGGAGCATTGGGGCACTGCAGCAGTATCGTGCTGGCAATCCGGGAGGAGCACCGGACGTCCGAAACAAACGAGATCAAGGATCACCCGCCGGCCCGATGCGGCCGAGGGATGACGGAGGAACCAGATGAAGATCGCACTCGACCCGCATATGCACCGTCACCTCAACCTGCGCGACCTCTGCCGCAAGGCGGCGGAACTCGGCTATGAGCATATCGAGCTTTCACCACGCGACGATTTCCTGCCCTGGTGGGTGCGCCCGCGGGCACACAAGGAACGCATCGCGGAATTCAAGTCGGCCCTGAAGGATCACGGCGTCCAGCTCGCTTCGATCCTGCCGATGTACCGCTGGGCGAGCCCGCATGAGGACGAGCGGCAGGCGGCGGTGCGCTACTGGAAGGAAGCGATCGCAATCGCGGCCGAGATGGGCTGCGATACGATGAACTCGGAATTCGGCCGCGGACCGTCGCCGGATCGCAGCCACCGCGCCAGCTGCTGCGGCGGCATGCATACCCACGAGCACAGCGAAGCTGCCTGGTGGCGCTCGATGGAAGAGCTCGTTCCGGTGTTCGATCGCGAGGGCGTCACGCTCAACATGGAGCCGCATCCGGAAGACTGGTGCGAGACGCTGCATCCGGCGATCGACATGCTGAAGACCATCGGCTCGAAGAACGTCAAATTCCTCTATTGCGCGCCGCATACCTTCTATTTCGGTGACGACATGGCGCGGATGATCCGCGATGCCGGCCCGCTAATCGCCCATGTGCATGTGGCCGATACCTATAACCACAAGGCGTCGTCAGGGCTGCGCTACATCATCAATCCGCCGGGCGCGAAGGTCACCATCCATCAGCACATGGATATGTACCAGGGCGAGATCAATTGGGATGTCTTCTTCTCCTCGCTCGCCGCGGTCGGGTTCGACGGCATCATCACCGCCTGCGTCTTCGGCTGGGAGGAGCGTGCCGATGATTCCGGCCGCTTCATGCGCTCCGAAATCCAGAAATACGTCGACAAATACTGGCCCGGGAAACTTGGCTGATCGTCAACATCCACCCGGCACCACCACTTTTCAGGAATAAAACCCGTGACCATCACGATTACGACAGCCCCCTGCTGCTGGGGCGTTGATGACGTCAACAATCCAAACCTTCCCGCCTGGGAGCGCGTCTTCGACGAGGCGACGGCGGCTGGTTATGGCGGCCTCGAACTCGGGCCGTACGGTTACGTGCCGCTCGATGATGCGCTCGTCGCAAAGGCGCTCACCGAGCGCAATCTCTTCATCGTCGCCGGCACGATCTTCGACGATCTGGTCTCGCCTGAAAATCGGGAGACATTGCTGCGGCAGACGGAGGAAATCTGCGCCGTCATCACCAGGCTGCCGCAGCCGGAACAGGTGGAAGGCCAGCGGTTCAGGACGCCCTATCTCACGGTCATGGACTGGGGGCACGACGAGCGGGACTATGCCGCTGGCCATTCGGATCGTGCGCCGCGCCTCGACGACACGGCCTGGACCGGGATGGTCGCGAACATCACGGCGATCGCCGAACTCGCGGCGCGTAAATACGGCGTGCGCGCCGTCATCCACCCGCATGCGGGCGGCTATATCGAATTCGCCGATGAGATCGAGCGGGTGGCAGGTGACATTCCGCAGGAGATCGCCGGCTTCTGCCTCGACACCGGCCATAGCTATTATGCCGGCATGGATCCCGTGGAGATGCTTCGCCGCTATGCCGACAGGCTCGACTACGTCCACTTCAAGGACATCGACCAGACCGTCTTCGACCGTGTGCTTGGCGAGAAGATCCGCTTCTTCGATGCATGCGGACAGGGCGTCATGTGCCCGATCGGCCGCGGCGTCATCGATTATCCCGCCGTCAAGCGAACGCTCGAGGAGATCGGCTATCACGGCTTCATCACCGTCGAGCAGGAGCGCGATCCATTCAATGTCGCCGGCAGCCTCGAAGACGTGAAGCAAAACCGCGATTACCTCAGGTCGGTCGGGTTCTAGAGCGTTTCCGTTTTTCTTCGAAACACGGAAACGCTCCATCTCTCTGTTTTGCGCAATTCCGGACACAAAAACCGCTGCGCACTTTTGCTGGAACTGCTGGGGAAAAACTGTGACGAATAACAGGAAAAAGCCGATCCGCTGGGGCATGGTCGGCGGCGGCAGAGGCAGCCAGATCGGCTATATTCATCGCTCGGCGGCGCATCGCGACGACGTCTTTGCCCTTGCGGCGGGCGCCTTCGATATCGATCCCGAACGCGGCCGCGCCTTCGGCATCGATCTCGGGCTCGACGAAGCCAGGAGCTACCGGGACTATGCGGCGATGTTTGCGACTGAGGCCGGGCGGGCCGACGGCATCGAGGCCGTGTCGATCGCAACACCCAACAACACCCATTTCGCGATCTGCAAGGCAGCGCTCGAACATGACCTGCATGTGATCTGCGAAAAGCCGCTCTGCTTCACGACCGCCGAGGCCGAGGAACTGAAGGCGCTTTCCCAGACGCGCGGCCGTATCGTCGGCGTGACCTATGGTTATGCCGGCCATCAGATGATCGAGCAAGCGCGTGCCATGGTCCGGAATGGCGATCTCGGCGAGGTCCGAATCGTCAACCTGCAATTCGCCCATGGCTTCCATAGTGCTGCGGTGGAGGAGCAGAACCCTGCGACGCGCTGGCGCGTCGATCCAAAATTCGCAGGCCCCAGCTATGTGCTCGGCGATGTCGGAACCCACCCGCTTTATATCGCCAAGGTCATCCTACCGCACCTGAAGATCAAGCGGCTGCTCTGCACCCGCCAGAGCTTCGTCAAAAGCCGCGCGCCGCTCGAAGACAATGCGGTGACCCTGATGGAATATGACAATGGCGCGATCGCCACTATCTGGTCGAGCGCCGTCAATGCCGGCTCCATGCATGGCCAGAAGATCCGCATCGTCGGCTCGAAGGCCAGTATCGAATGGTGGGACGAGCGGCCGAACCAGCTCTCCTACGAGATCCAGGGCGAACCGGCCCGCATTCTCGAGCGCGGCATGGACTATCTCTATACCGAGGCCAGGATCGACGACCGGATC
Organism: Rhizobium sp. 25PS6; assembly: GCF_032464655.1. Lineage (NCBI taxonomy): Bacteria > Pseudomonadati > Pseudomonadota > Alphaproteobacteria > Hyphomicrobiales > Rhizobiaceae > Rhizobium > Rhizobium sp. 25PS6. The sequence continues at coordinate 120,069 of NZ_JAWDIV010000020.1, read as the reverse complement.
GGCGGCGGTCACCCGGAAGGTCTCTTCGAAGCCTGGGCGAACCTCTATCGCCGATTCGGCTTTGCCATCAACAAAGAGCGCGGCCTCGCTCCTGCGGGGATCGAAGACCTCGTCTTTCCCGATGTCGATGCCGGACTGGAAGGGGTCCGCTGGGTGGAAAACTGCGTGCGTTCCGCCGACGCGGGTGGGATCTGGCTGGATTATCGCTAGGTCTTCAAGAGCCCCGGCGCAGCTCTTTCTCAGATCGCGCCCTGTGCCCGCTTCGCACTTGTTGCGCTGGAGGCATGTTCAAGGACATCAGTCCACACTCAGATAAGCGGATCGTCGTCTTCCGGCGCCTGCGGCGCGCGGCGACGCGTGCTGTCGTTGGCGGCTTTCTTAGGCCCGTCGGCGGCTGCCTCAGGGACTTTCTTGACGCTTTCGCCGCCGGCGTCTTCTGCGGCTGGCTTTGGGTCGCTCTTTTTCACGAAACGGATCATAGGTCATTTCCTGCTTCAACAGTGGGAGCGCTCCGCACGTATATCGGAGCGCTCTGGAAAACGGTGTCAGACGGCAAGCGCCGTGGCGCAGCCTTGAACACTTCGGCTATCGGCTGAAGTCTGCCCAGGCATGGTCGCCCAACCGCCGGCCTCAACGAACTGACGCTGCTTGTAGCCTTCGGTAATCGCCTTGAACTCGATCAGTTTAGCGCTCGCATCCGGCGCCGCCTTGAATCGCTCGACGCAAATGGCCGACGCCAGTTCTCCGCGTGCGGTGTCGCCGGCGGCGGCTGCCGCTTTGCTTGATGTGCCGCCGGTTACCCAACCTCCCCAGCTGAATCCGATAATCATCGTGGCGATCGCCGTGGCGACGCAGGCCCAGGCGAGAAGCGTCTTGGATGGCTGGTAACTGTCGAAACGCTGGGTAATCGATGTCTTGCTGCTGCTCTGCACGGACATTGGAATTCTCCCTGTCTGTTGTTCGGGTTGTGCCGTCCGGCGACGCCGGACCGGTTCAAGCTGGCCTTAGAACAGGATGATTTTAGGCCGGGTCTAAAATCTGAATCCTGTTCTACATTAAATAGTTAGAGCATGATGTCGTCCGAAAACCGCTGACACTTTTCGGCATCATGCTCTAGTATCCCATAGCGCCCATGCCGCCATTTCCGGCCGCAGGCGCAGAATTTTTCGCGGGAATGTCGGCGATCATCACCTCGGCGGTGATCAGCAGCGCCGCGATCGAGCCGGCGTCCTGCAGAGCAGTGCGCACGACCTTGGCAGGATCGACGATGCCGGCCTCGATCATATCGACATAGGTCTCCGTCTGTGCGTCGAAGCCCTGATTGTGATCATTGCTGCCGGCGAGTTTTCCGACGACAATGGAGCCCTCGAACCCGGCATTGTCGGCGATCTGCCGGATCGGGGCTTCGAGCGCCCTGAGCACGATCGAGATGCCCGCCGTCACATCGGCGTTCTCCCCCGTCAGTCCCGTCAGCGCCGACTTCGCGCGCAACAGTGCCACGCCGCCGCCGGGCACGATGCCCTCTTCGACCGCCGCACGGGTGGCGTTCAGCGCATCGTCGATGCGGTCTTTCTTTTCCTTGACCTCCGTCTCGGTCGCGCCGCCGACGCGGATGACCGCGACGCCGCCGGCGAGTTTCGCCAGGCGTTCCTGCAGTTTTTCCTTGTCGTAGTCGGAGGTGGTGTCTTCGATCTGCGCCTTGATCTGCTGGATGCGCGCCTGGATGGCCGCTTTCTCGCCGGAGCCGTCGATGATCGTGGTGCTTTCTTTGTCGATCAGCACACGTTTGGCGTGGCCGAGCATATCGAGCGTGACGTTCTCGAGCTTGATGCCGAGATCCTCGGAAATCATCTGGCCGGCGGTCAGCACGGCAATGTCTTCGAGCATCGCCTTGCGGCGATCGCCGAAGCCCGGCGCCTTGACGGCTGCGACCTTCAGGCCGCCGCGCAGCTTGTTGACGACCAGCGTCGCCAGCGCCTCGCCTTCGACGTCCTCCGAGATGAGCAGCAGCGGTTTGCCGGTCTGTACGACGGCTTCCAGGATCGGCAGCATCGCCTGCAGGCTGCCGAGTTTCTTCTCGTGAACGAGGATATAGGGCTCCTCCAGTTCCACGCGCATCTTCTCGGCATTGGTGACGAAATAGGGCGAGAGATAGCCACGATCGAACTGCATGCCCTCGACGACATCGAGTTCGGTTTCGGCGGTTCGCGCCTCTTCGACGGTTATGACGCCCTCATTGCCGACCTTGTCCATTGCCCTGGCGATCATCTCGCCGATGGTGGCGTCGCCATTGGCGGCAATGGTGCCGACCTGTGCGATCTCGCCTGACGATTTGACCTTCATCGCCCTCGCCTTGATTTCCTTGACGACGGCGATAACGCCGAGATCGATGCCGCGCCTCAGATCCATCGGGTTCATGCCGGCAGCGACGAGCTTTGCGCCTTCGCGGAAGATGGAGGCGGCGAGCACCGTTGCCGTCGTCGTGCCGTCGCCGGCAAGATCATTGGTCTTCGATGCCACCTCGCGCACCATTTGCGCGCCCATGTTCTCGAACTTGTCTTCGAGCTCGATCTCCTTGGCGACGCTGACGCCGTCCTTGGTGATGCGCGGTGCGCCATAGGCCTTGTCGATGACGACGTTGCGACCCTTCGGGCCAAGCGTCACCTTGACGGCGTTGTTGAGCAATTCGACGCCGCGCAGCAGGCGGTCGCGCGCGTCGGTAGAGAACCTGATTTCCTTGGCAGACATGATATTTCTTCCCAGTTCGGTCTTGAGTTGCGGGTCACAAATTCGACCCCTCAGGCGGCTTTGCCGGCAGCCGCTTCGGTCTTTTCGACGATGCCCATGATGTCGGTCTCCTTCATGATCAGAAGGGTTTCGCCATCGATCGTGACCTCGGTCCCCGACCATTTTCCAAACAGAATGAGATCACCGACCTCGACATCGAGCGGGACGAGATTGCCGCTTTTGTTGCGCAGGCCCGGGCCGACTGCGACCACTTCGCCTTGCTGCGGCTTCTCCTTGGCGGTGTCTGGAATGATGATCCCGCCCTTGGATTTGACATCGCCTTCCGCACGTCGAATGACGACGCGGTCGTGAAGTGAACGGAATTTCATAGAGGGTCTTTCTGCTGCCGGCGCGTAGGGCGGCTGCAATTCATAAATAGCACTCGTGGCACTCGATTGATAGGAGTGCCAAGAAATATTGTTCGCACGGGGAACTTCTGGAAAAATTTAGGAAATAAATTTGAACGGATATTTTGCAATAATCAGAAAATGAAGAGAATTTTTACGACACCGCACCTAATTTTATTTAAATGGTTATCGAGTTAATTTGGCGTTTTTCATAGATAAATTCGAATTTATCTTGATTTAAACTCAATCGAGGCGCAATGATAGGCCTCGTCGATTTGGCCGACTTGGCTTCGCGGTGTCAGAGAACTACGACCCGCCATCACCACCGAATTTTCGATAGCAATTTGTGACGTCGTTCTGGCGTCGATTTCGCCTATTCCGATCCGGAATGAGCTTGGCGCTGACCGCGGATGTACCGGCAGCCTCGAGTTCGTCCGGTTCGGAACTCAACGATACAGGAAACGCATCGGCGCTTCCTGCGGAGGCCTCAGCCGTGACCAGTCGCACCACACAAACAGTCGTCCGCTTTTCATCCCCATTCCACCTGCCCGGTTTCGACGGGGCGCAGCCAGCCGGAGAATACCGCGTCGATTATGACGAGGAATTGATCGATAGCGTTTCCAGGCTTGCCTGGCTAAGGGTCGGCGCCTTCATCCACCTGCCGGCAATCGCCGCGCAGAGTTCGACGCAGCAGATGATGCCTATCCACCTGTCAGATCTCGAAACCGCGCTCGAAAAGGACCACAAACCGTCATGACCGCTACGCGCATCCCGCAACGCAATGGACGCTCGATCCGGCGCGAGGCAGCAACACATATCTTCAAGGTTGGACAGACTGTCCGGGTGAAGGACGGGTTCCTGGTCGTTCCCTCCAAGCTCCCCGAGACATACCGCATTACCGCCACGCTGCCTCTGAGAGGAAATGTGCTGCAATACCGCATCCGCAGTGACGATGAACGTCATGAGCGGGTCGCGACGGAAGACAGCCTGGAACTGGTAAACCTATCGCCCGCCGGCAGCGGCGCAACACTGATCGAGAGGACGTTTGGCCATGGCCACGGCCCGAATGACGAAAGGTTGACATCGTGAACAGCCATGAAGACGAAGCCGAACGAAGACGGAATGCCTTTGCCGTCGGCACATGGGAAAACAAATGTGGCGCTTCCGGCCGCTACTCCATGGAGATCGAACACGACCGCCGGATCGAATCCGCCCGTTCGTGGACCGTCTATCGTGTCTCAGCAGGCGTTCCAGTGCACTCCGAGCATGCCGTGACAGGCAAGAGCCGTCCGCAGGCCGGGAAAGACATGATGTCCTTCAATCTTCTCAACATAGGATACCGGAAGGAATGGCTGAGGCTGTCGGACGCCGCCCGGAGTGAAACTCCGCCGGTTCAACCATGGCGCTAGCCTTCCTGAACCAAAGCCGCAGCTTCGATGCGGCGAGAAATGCTGTGCGCTTCGTCGGCCATGACGGCATGTTCCAGGTGTTGTTCTTCATCGAGATTGGCGCACTGGCGAAATCCGACACCACATTGCAAAGAACCGAGCCTTCGGAAACGAGGTGGCTTTCGTCTTTCGATGCCCTGCGTAACTCCATTCAGGACGTGGCACACAAAGCCTATTCCTACCGCCGCCGCGCCTTTTATACTCTAACTGCGGCGGATTTCCGCTAGCGGGATCCGGACGCGCGAGAAACGATCCATGTTGATCCGTTACGGCTATGAAATCACGCTGACCTGCCCGCAGCCGACCGCATTGGTGTGCCTGTTGTCGGTTCATGATGATCGTGCGGCCGACATCAGAATTCCGGAAACGGTCTTCACCACGCCCGATGTTCCCACATCGACTTATCGCGATCTCTTCGGCAACCGCTGTCTTCGGCTGGTCGCCCCAGCGGGCGACCTGACCATATGGGGCGATGCGACGATCGAAGACGATGGCAAACCGGACAGGTCGCTGCCAGGCGCCAGGGAGTTCCCGGTTTCGGAGTTGCCGGATGATTGCCTCGTCTACCTGATGGGCAGCCGCTATTGCGAGACGGATCGCCTCAGTCAAATTGCGTGGGATATGTTCGGCACCGTCTCACCCGGCTGGGGCCGCGTTCAGGCGATCTGCGACTTCGTTCACGGCCATATCCAATTCGACTATATGCAGGCGCGATCGACGCGGACAGCCTTCGAGGCCTTTCACGAACGTGTCGGCGTCTGTCGCGACTTTGCGCATCTCGCGGTGGCGTTGTGCCGGTGCCTCAACATTCCCGCCCGATATATCAATGGCCATCTCGGCGACATCGGTATTCCCGTCGTCGACCCGATGGACTTCAGCGCCTGGATCGAGGTCTTCCTCGACGGTGCATGGCATACATTCGATCCGCGCAACAACACGCCGCGGATCGGTCGTATCATCGTCGCACGCGGGCGCGATGCCGCCGACATACCGCTCATCAATTCCTTCGGACCGCATGTGCTGAAGGCGTTTCGAGTCTGGACCTATGAGGTGACGAACCTGCAGCAGATGCAAAGCGTCGCCGAAGGTGCTGTTTAGAACGAGACCTGGGCAGGATGCGGCATGCCCAGCCCCAGGCTGCCGCAGGCAGGACTGCCAGTCCGTTCCCGGTTCATGGCAGCCGCCCACAGCAGCGCCGAGCCGAACTGCACCCTCCCCCCAAAATCACGTGACAGCGTCGCTCGCCTTGTCTTAACTGAGACATTGCCGGTTCGGGGCCGACTCGCGCCGGAAGTCGGCGTCGATGTCTTCGAGTGGAGGGCCGCTTCAGATGAAAAACCTTGTCATAGGCGCGGCCGAGATGGTCTGCCGCAAGCTGGTGGCTGCGCCGGGCAATTTCGATGCGAGCCGGGCGCAGGCGCTCGGTTTCAGCGCTGAAACATCCTTCGACGAGATCATTCGCGTACCTATCGAGGACGAGCTCGAAGGCCGCCTGCCGGAGCTTTCCTGACATGCTGCTTGGGGCGATTGCCGATGATTTCACCGGCGCCAGCGATCTTGCCAACACGCTTGCGAGAGGCGGCATGTCGACCGTGCAGTTCGTCGGCACCGGCCGCGGCAAGACGGATTGCGAGGCCGGCGTCGTCGCGCTGAAAACGCGCTCGGCGCCGGTTGACGATGCGGTGCGCCAGTCGCTGGAGGCGGCGCGCTGGCTGCTCGAGCAGGGCTGCGAGCAGATCGTCTTCAAATATTGCTCGACCTTCGATTCGACGCCTTCAGGCAATATCGGGCCGGTGGCCGAAGCGCTGCTGCGCCTCACCGGCACCGGCGTCGCCGTCGTCTGCCCGGCCTTTCCGGCGACCGGACGGCGGCTTTTCATGGGACATCTCTTCGTCGGCGACCGGCTTCTCAGCGAATCCGGCATGCAGAACCATCCGTTGACGCCGATGACCGATCCCGACATCCGCCGCTGGCTGCAGCAGCAGACGAAAGGCGAAATCGGCAGCATTGCGCTCGACGTGGTGCGCTCGGGCGCTGCGGCCTTGCGCAACGGCCTGCGCGCCGAACTCACCGCCGGCCACCGCCTCGTCGTCGTCGACGCCATCGAGGACGACGACCTGGCGACGATCGCGGCCGCGGTCGCCGACCACAAGCTGGTGACCGGCGGCTCTGGCATTGCGCAGGGCTTGCCGCAGAATTTCCGCAACCAGGGCAAGCTCTCAGGTACGGCGGACGAAGTGCCTCTGGTCAAGGGTCCCGGTGTCGTGATCTGCGGCTCCTGCTCCACGACCTCGCAGAACCAGGTCGCCTGCCACCTGCAGAACCATCCGGGGCTTGCGATCGATCCGGCGGTGCTGATGCGCGGCTCGATGTCGGTGGAGCGCGCGGCACGCTGGGTGGAAGCGAATGTCGCCGAAAATCCGATCGTCTATTCGACAGCCGCTCCTGAAGTGGTGAGCTTCGTGCAGCAGCGTTTCGGGCGCGAGGACGTGGCTGAAAAAATCGAGACCTTCTTTGGCGGGCTGGCGCGGCGGCTCGCCGATGCCGGCATGCGGCAGATCGTCGTCGGCGGCGGAGAAACCTCCGGCGCGGTGGTGGAAGCGCTCGGTCTCAAGAACATGATGATCGGGCCGGAGATCGATCCCGGCGTGCCGGTTCTCGTGGCCGACCGCTCCGGACCGCTCGGGCTTGCGCTGAAGAGCGGCAATTTCGGAGCCCCCGATTTCTTCGCCAAGGCGCTGGACAGAATCGCCGGCCATGAATGAGCGCGCAGGCCGCTGACGATGCGCCCGTTCGCTGACTTAGAACGGCGGTTGAAAGATGTTGTCATCGTGCCATCTTGGGGGTGAGAGAGCTCACACCGGGGATGAGCAGAGAAGGAGTTCGCAGTCCATGTTCGATCATATCTCCATCGGCGTAAAAGACTTGGAAAGAGCCCGCCGTTTCTACGATGCGGCGCTGGCGCCACTCGGATATGAGCGCCTGTCTAATTCCGACACCATGATCGGCTACGGCCCGGAAACGGTCGGGCTCTGGGTGATGCAGGTCGAGCAGCCTGTTGTTGCCGACATGCGATCCGGGCTGCATTTCTGCTTCGTCGCGCCTGATGAGGCCGCGGTCGATGCCTTTCACGCGGCGGCCGTTGCATCCGGCGGCACGGATAATGGCGAACCAGGTGTGCGGCCGGATTATGGGCAATTCTATTACGCCGCCTTCATCATCGACCCGGACGGCTACCGCCTCGAAGCGTATTTCCACAAAGGCGAACTGTAAGGGACCGTCAGGCAGCGGCTCTCGGAATGGATACGCAGCAGCCGGAAGCTTCGAGCGCTTTATTGGCTACATCGATGAACAGGCGACGGAACCAGCGCGCCCGGCCGTCCGTCTGGTCGACTCGGCGATAAAGCATCGTCACGGGATCGGCCGGCAGCGAAAGCGGCGGCTCGCAAAGCATCAGCCCATGTAACTGCGCCATGCAGCGACCGATCGATTCCGGCACGGTGGCAATGGCGGGCATCGCCTTCAGCACCATCGGCAGAGCGGAAAAGCGCGGGACGGTCGCCACCACCTGTCTCACATCGCCGGTGCGGTTCAGCGCCATGTCGATACCGGTCGAGGTGTTGCCTTCGAACGAGACGGTGACATGCGCGACATTGGCGAAATCCTTGAGGCTCAACGGCGCCTTCAGCCCGAGCTGAGCTTCATCGTAGATGCAGATCGAGACTTGGTCGAACAGCGGCGCGCGAATGTGCCAGGAGGCGGGCTCGTCGTGCATCGCGACGCTGAAATCGAAAACGCCTTCATCCAGCCGGCGTGCGGCATCGCGCTTTTCGGAAGCGATGCCGATCAGCCGGGCGCCGGGTGAAAGCTTTAGAAGACGGGCGGCAAGCGGGCCGAAGAAGGCCGATTCGAGATTGTCGCACATGCCGATGCGGAACTCGCCCTTCCAGCTTGCCGGATCGAACTCGGCCTGCGGGCGGATGGCGCGCTCGATGCCCGACAGCGCATCCTCGATCGCCGGGGCGATGGAAAGGGCGCGCGGCGTCGGCTGCAGGCCGCGGCCGACACGCACGAACAATTCATCGTCCAGCGCCTCGCGAAGGCGCCGCAAAGCAGCCGACAGGCCCGGCTGGCCGAGCAGCAGCCGCTCGGCGGCGCGACTGACGTTGCGCTCCTGCATCAGCACCGAAAAGGCCAGCAGGAGATTGAGATCGATCTTGCGAAGCGTGGCGTCATTCATCATCGTCAGTAATACCTGGCATGGCTACTATCAATTTGCAATAGGAATGGAAGCTGTACATTTTCTCGTTCCCTGCCGCCCGGCAACTTCCCCCGATGAGGCGGCAGCAACGAAGGAACGATTTCGATGACTCTTTCCAAATCGCGAAGCGGGGCGGGGCTGGCATTGCTGCTGCTCTGCACCGCCAACTTCCTCGACGCCATGGACGTCTCCACCATTGGTGTCGCGCTTCCTGCCATCCAGGCCGAACTCGGCATGGAGGCGACATCGCTGCAATGGGCCGTCAGCGCCTATGTGCTCGGTTATGGCGGCTTCCTGCTGCTCGGCGGCCGGGTCGCCGACGTCTTCGGCCATCGCCGCGTCTTCCTTTGGTCGCTGGCGATTTTTGCCGCCGCCAGCATCGCCGGCGGCTTCGTCGATAGCGGGCCGACGCTGATTGCCGCCCGCTTGATCAAGGGCATTGCCGCCGCCTTCACTGCGCCTGCCGCCCTTGCGCTGCTGCTCTCGGTCTTCGGCGAGGGAACCGCACGGGCAAAGGCGCTCGGGGTCTTCGCCTCGACCGGCGCCACCGGCTTCGTGCTCGGCATGGTGCTCGGCGGTGCCGCGACGATCTTCAGCTGGCGGGCGACCCTTGTCATGGGCGCGCCTGTCGCCATACTGACGCTCCTTCTTGCGCCGCTGGCGCTGCCGGCCGACCCGAAAAGGACGGGACCGCGGCCGAGCTTCGACTGGGCCGGCGCGCTGACGATCACGCCCGGACTGCTGCTCTTCGTCTTCGGCATCACCAATGCCGCAGCCGCCGGCTGGCGGGCCTTCCCGACCTGGGGTTCGCTCGCCGCGTCGCTGGTGCTGATCCTGCTCTTCCTCGTGGTCGAAGCGCGCCATGCCGATCCGATGGTTCCGCTCGGCATGTTCCGCCGAGCCAAGCTCCGGCATGCAAATGCCATCGCCGCCCTCTTCCAGGGCGCCTATGTCGGCTTCCAGTTCCTGGCGACGCTCTATTATCAAAACGTCATCGGCTGGTCGGCCTTCACCACCGGCTTCTGTTTTGCGCTTGGCGGCGTCTTCGTCATGTTCCTGGCGCCACGTTTTGCGACGCTCGCGCAAAATCGCGGCGCCACCGGGCTGATGGCGGCGGGTGTCGGCCTGCAAGCGTTCAGCTATATCTTCTGGGTGGCCGCACTCGGACATGTCGACCCGATCCTGCTCGTGCTGTTTTCGCAGATCCCACTCGGCCTCGGTTACGCCATGACCTACCCCTCAGTGCAGGTCGCGGCCCTTTCGGACGTTGAGGACGATAAGTCGGGGCTCGCCTCCGGACTGCTCTTCGCCTCCTTCCAGATCGGCGGCGGCATCGTGCTTGCGGCGGCCTCGGCAGTCTTCGGCGCCGCACCGCACTTCGGCTGGGACCCCTATGTCGCCGGCATCGCCTTCGTGGCGCTGCTTGCGGTGGCGATTACCTTGCTTGCAGCCGCCGGTCCGCGGACATCGGCCGCCCGGAGACCCAGCTATCAGGCGGCGGAATGACCGTCATCAGCCCGCACCCTGACCGGTGCGGGCTACTCATCAACCGGAGCGATATCTGCAGCAAGAATCCCGTTGCGTTGCCTGGGTGAAAGGCGCATGGTCGCAACTTCGGCAGCCAGTGTACGGGCGCTGCCGACTGAGGGTTTTTATACCCTTGCCCCGATGAAAGGAGGACCGATGTCTTCCACTTTCGAAAAGTCGCATCTGACTTCGTCCGATCTCGACATGCTGCAAGGCGTGCTCGACGACGCCGGCTACGACGCCAAAATCCTGATCGGCAACGAACGCGTCTTCAACGTCGCGGCCATACTGTTGATCAGGCTGTTCGAAGAGGGCGTCACCTCGCCGGCCATGCTCTCACAAGCGCTCGAACACCATTTCGGCAAGCTGAAGACGCCGCCGAAACCGATAACCCCCGTCTTCAATCGATATGCGATACAGGGATTGCCCCGTGAAAGACGCGTCGCCGGCTAGAGCATGATGCCGAAAAGTGTGAGCGGTTTTCGGACGACATCATGCTCTCACTGATGTTCTAAAGCGCGTCGCGATCTTTCAGATTCACTCCTCGCGCTTTAGGTTTTTGTTTTACGCATGCCGTTAGCGCAAAACCGCTTCACACTTTTGCGCGACATGCTTTAGCGGCAAGCGAGCCGCCCGGCTCCGAAGGAATATTGTGCGAAAAACCCTCCTGCTTTGTATCTGCGTCGCAGCGGCCGGTTATTTCGGATGGGTGCAATTCGGGGCTTACCAACAACGGCAACAGGCTAGCGATCTTGCCGACATCGATAGGGAGCGCCGGGTGGCGCTCCTGGAAAGCGATGGCTGCCAGGCGAAAGTGGATATGCTTCTGTCGATGACAGACCGCCTGCTCAAGGCCGGCGGCATGCTGGTGCCGCTCGATATCGGACGGGACATAGAACTCTGTTTGGCCCGCGGCATCATGTCTGCATCAGGCCGTGCGGAGATGGAAAGAACGAAGCTGATCCGCCTGTTTCCCGTGAATGACTAAGCGCGTCGGAAGATTCATCTCTCGCTTTAGTCCTATTGTTTCGAATGTCGTTATCGCAAAACCGCCGCCCCCTTTGCGCGGCACGCTTTATCCCCTGTGGAAATATGGCTTTCCTGCGGCGGCGGCCTTAATGGCACCTCAATTTTACTCTATAAGGAGGGCTCGCTGATTTGGCCGATGCGGCATTTGCGGTGACCGGATTTCCGGCCCCGCCATTTTCCCGATCGCGAAAGCATGGTGACGTCCCGTCTCAACGTCGGGTTTGGCTTTCGGTGACCTCTCCGGTCATCCGCCTCCAGACTGCGATGCGGTTTCAGCAGGCATCATTTTCATTCCATCCCTGCGGCCCGGTGTTGTCGGGTTGCCCCTCATGACGATCCCGCGATCTCCGATCGCGACCGACAAGCGGGGCGAATACCACGCAGGCTGCGGCTTTCAATTTCGATCTAAAGGGAGATTTTATCGATGGCAAAAGGACAAGTAAGAAGCAATCGCGAGGTCCGGAAGCCGAAGAAGGACAAGCAGGCAGCGAAGGTGGAAAGCACATTCGCCAATCAGATGAAGACGGCGACCAAAACTGCCCCGCAGGGCAGTGCTCCAAAGAAATAGAACCTCTTATCGAGCCCCCGCTCCGCCCCCGTGCGCATAACAGCGCCAGTGATAGCGCGTCTTGTCGGACGCGCCGCGCTCCGGCGCGACACCATCACCCATTGACATGTTTTCGGAAAAACAGGAATTGCTGCAACCATGACAACTCTTAATACAATGTACAACTTCGACTATCCGCTCTTCCTCATTCGCTCGGCCGTGGTGATTGCACTCGGCTTTTCGGCGATCGCCGCCTTTCACGGCGTCACTCTATGATCGAATCTGCGCGCCGCAGCGAGTGCGAGGAAATCCAAGTGGCCCCTTTGGGAGAGCCCGACGACAACCCGGAGCGATCCGCACTTTTCGCAGAAAAGCGCTGGCTGAAGATCCTTGCCGGATATCGCCAGCCGCGGGCCGGACGCAGCGCCTTCGAGCTTGCCGTCACAGTCGTCCCCTTCGCGCTGTTCTGGGCTGCCGCTTGGGCAGCGGTTCATTACAGTTTCTGGCCCGGCCTGATCCTCATCCTTCCCGCCGCTGCTTTCCTGCTCCGGCTGTTCATGATCCAGCATGATTGCGGCCACGGCTCGTTTTTCGCTCGTCGCCGCGTCGACGACTGGGTTGGACGCACGATCGGCATCCTGACGCTGACGCCCTACGACTACTGGCGCCGGGCGCATGCGGAACACCACGCCTCGGCCGGAAACCTGGACGAGCGCGGCGTTGGCGATATCGAAACGCTGACGATCGCCGAATATAACGCGCTGTCGCGCTGGGGCCGGCTTGGCTACCGGCTCTACCGGCACCCGATCGTGATGTTCGGGATCGGACCGGCATGGCTGTTCCTCTTCAAGCAGCGCCTGCCTTTCGGCATGATGCGCTCCGGCGCCCTGCCCTGGATCTCGACCATGGCGACCAATCTTGCCATCGCGGTGGTCGCCGCGCTGCTGATCTGGGCGGTCGGGATCGTCCCCTTTTTACTGGTGCATCTGCCGACCGTGCTTCTGGCAGGTGCTGCCGGCGTTTGGTTGTTCTACGTGCAGCATCAATTCGAGGAAACACATTGGTCGAAGGAGCCGGACTGGCAGTTCCAGCATGCGGCCCTGCACGGCGCCTCGCATTACGACCTGCCGCCAGTGCTGCGGTGGATCACCGGCAATATCGGCATCCACCACGTGCATCATCTGTCGAGCCGGGTGCCTTACTACCGGCTGCCGGAGGTGCTGCGAGATCATCCTGAGCTTGCCGATCTGGGCCGCATCACGCTCATGGAAAGCCTGCGCTGCGTCAAGCTGGTGCTGTGGGACGAGCAGACGAAGCGACTGGTCTCGTTTCGCGAGGCGGCGCGGCTTGCCACAGCATGATAACGGGGCGTTAGAGCGGTTTAGCTTTCACGGAAGCGCAGAGCCGCTCTAACCTTTTGTTCCTGGAATTGCTCCAGTAAAATCATCCTGTTCTAAATTAAACAGTTAGAGCATGTTGTCGTCCGAAAACCGCTCACACTTTTCGGCATCATGCTCTAGCGATAGTCTGTCACATCCGCCGGTCCGCCCGGCTCCTGCACTTCCACCATGTAGCGCCAGCAATCCGGCCGCGAACCGTCGATATCGTCGAAGCCATAGGTCTTGGCCACTCCGCCGCTCGACAGCGACTGGCCGTTCCAGCGGGCGCGGTCGGGATCGGCGGCGATGGCCGCAACGGCCCGGCCGACGAAGCGCGGGGTTTCGGAAATGGCGAAATGCGGCTGTACTTTCGTCGCCTCGCTCCAGTTCTCCTCGCGAACACCATAAGCATCCAGCATCATTTCCGAACGCAGCCAGCCGGGCGTGATCGAAACGGCGGTGGCGCCGTGTTTCGCCAGATCTTGCGCATGCGCCCAGGCCATGCGGGTGACGCCTGTCTTGACGAGGTCGTAAAAGGGCGACAGCCGGTAATGGGTGGCATTGTATTCGGCCGTGCCGTCGGTCATCTCCACCAGCAGCCCGCCGGGCCGCTCGATCATCAGCGGCAGGGCGTAATGTGCGGTGATCAGATGCGTCTCGATGCCGAGCTGCAGCATGCGCAGGCCCTTATCCAGCGAATGCTCCCAGACGGCCTTGTCCCATTCGAACAGTTTCTCGCAGCCCCAGATGTCGTTGACGAGAATATCGAGTCGGCCGGCCTCCTCGCGGATGCGGGCGACCAGCGCCTCGACCTGTTGCTTGACGAGATGGTCCACCTGCACGGCGATACCCTTACCGCCTGCGGCGGTTACCAGTTCGGCCGTCTCTTCGATCGTCTCCGGCCTGGCATACTCGGATTGCTGAGCGCGCGTCGTGCGCCCGGTCACGTAGACGGTGGCGCCGGCGGCGCCGAGTTCCACCGCGACGCCGCGGCCGGCGCCACGCGTAGCACCCGCCACCAAGGCCACTTTCTCCCGCAAGTTCGCTGTCACTTCTCCATCCTCCACGCTAGAACGCCTCATGCCGTAATGAAGCGCCAAGTATTAGCCAGCGCCGCTTGTTTATAAACGAATGATCGTTTATATACGACCTGAATGCAAGAGGAATTTCATGCCGCGCCGCCGCACACTGTCCGACGAACAGCTTCTCGCCATGGTGCTGGCGCTGATTCATGCCGAGGGGCCGGATGCAGCGACCTTTGCGGCGGTGGCGAAAGCCAGCGGACTTTCCGGTTCGACGCTGGTGCAGCGTTTCGCCACGAAAGCGGCGATGCTGCGCGCAGCGCTGCTTTATGCCTGGGACAGGCTGGATTCGGAAACGGCGCGGCTTGCCGAGACCGTGCCGAAAACGCCGGACGGCGCCGTCGTGCTGCTCGTCGGTCTGTCGCAGGATTACGGCGACAATGCCGCTGCCTATGGCGAGGGACTGCTGGTGCTTCGCGAGGATTTCCGCGATCCGGTGCTGCGCGCCCGGGGTGCGGCCTGGGGAACGGCACTGACGGCGGCAATCGCGCAATGTTTCGGATCGGCGAAGGCGCCGGAGACGATCGCCCGGCTGATGCTGTCGCAATGGCAGGGTTCGCTCATCTGGTGGGGTTTTGGCGCCGAGGGGCCGGTGGCCGCCTATGTGGAGACGGAGCTTCGGCGCTTCCTCGCCGCGCTTAAATCCTGAGCCCGCCTACGCTTCTTCGTCCTTCTCCTCGCCCACGGTCAGCGGCCAATCGACGACGTAATCTTCGAGGTCGTCGAGATCGATCTCATTTTCGTTGATCGCGCGGCCTCTCGCGGAAATGCCGGCTGCATGGACGGTCTCCGGGTCGCCGGAGACGAGCGGATGCCACCAGTAGAGGTCGCGGCCTTCATTGACCAGCCGGTAGCCGCAGGTGGGCGGCAGCCAGGCGATATCGGGCACATTCTCCTTCGTCAGCTGCACGCAGTCCGGCACGAAATCCCAGCGGTTCTCATAGCTGGAGCAGCGACAGCTTTCGCCGTCGAGCAGCTTGCAGCTGACCGAGGTGAAATAGATATCGCCGCTATCCCATTCCTCGATTTTATTGAGACAACAGAGGCCGCAGCCGTCGCAGAGGCTTTCCCACTCGGCGACGGTCATTTCGGCAAGCGTCTTACTCTTCCAGAAGGGCAGATCGTTCATCGTTCGTTTCTTGCAACAGCAACCCGCAAATTCGCGTGACCCTGATGCATCTCTCTTGTTATCAGCCGCAAAATCAATCAATCCTTCAGCATACTCCTGATACTCGGAGAATTCTTTCCTCGTATCGGAGAGCTTTGCGGCCATATGCGGGCCTCGCGCTTTCGTCGGGTATGACCAAAGCGAGATCAGGCGGGAATACAGGACGTGCAGGATCCGGACAACCCAGGAAATGGGCCAGGAAGTGGGCCAGGAAACGGGCCAGAAAAAAGGCCCGGAAAAGCGGCGAACGAGACGGCGGAAAAGCGGCCGGCGAAGAGCCGTCACATTCTGCTGCGTATCGATTCCTGGATCGATTCGACCGTCTGGAACGCCGGCTTCCGCGCCGCCGAGATCTGGGAAGACATCACCATTTTCTTCCGCCGCTTCCGCGTGCGCGGCTGGAAGCGCATGGTCTTCGAACTTGCCGGCGAAGGACTGACGCTCGGAGCGGCCGGCTCGGTGTTGATGCTGCTGCTTGCCCAGCCCGCCTTCGAGGCGACCAAGGAAGACTGGCGCAACCGGGGCGATTTCGCCGTCACCTTTACCGACCGCTACGGCAATGTCATCGGCCATCGCGGCGTCATCCACCAGAATTCCGTGCCGATCGACGAGCTGCCGGATTCGCTGATCAAATCGGTGCTCGCCACCGAGGACCGGCGCTTTTTCGACCATTTCGGTATAGATTTCATCGGCCTCTTCCGCGCCATGAGCGAGAATGCGCGCGCCGGCGAAGTCGTCCAAGGCGGCTCGACGCTGACGCAGCAGCTCGCCAAGAACCTGTTCCTGTCGAACGAACGCTCGATCGACCGCAAGGTCACCGAGGCGTTCCTGGCGCTTTGGCTCGAGGCGAACCTTTCCAAGAAGGAAATCCTCTCCACCTATCTCGACCGCGCCTATATGGGCGGCGGCACTTTTGGCGCAGCGGCGGCGGCGCAGTTCTATTTCGGCAAGAACATCACCGATGTGAACCTCGCCGAATCCGCCATGCTTGCCGGCCTGTTCAAGGCGCCGGCGAAATACGCGCCGCATGTCAACCTGCCGGCGGCGCGTGCCCGCGCCAACGAAGTGCTGACCAATCTCGTCCAAAGCGGGCTGATGACCGAGGGCCAGGTGATCGCCGCCAGGCGCAATCCAGCTACCGTCGTCGACCGCAACGAGGTGGAATCGCCCGATTTCTTCCTCGATTGGGCTTTCGACGAGGTCCAGCGGCTTTCGTCGCGCTTCCACCAGCATTCGCTGATCGTGCGCACGACGATCGACATGGGCATCCAGCAGGCGGCGGAGGATTCGGTCGAGACGTCGCTGCGCGAATATGGCGAGGCCTATCACGCCAAGCAGGGCGCGATGGTGATGATCGAAAACGGCGGCGCCGTGCGCGCCATGGTCGGCGGCCGGGATTACGGCGAGAGCCAGTTCAACCGCGCCAGCAGGGCGCTGCGCCAGCCAGGCTCGTCCTTCAAGGTCTACACTTATGCAGTGGCGATGGAGAGCGGCATGACGCCGCAGACGACGATCGTCGATGCGCCGATCTACTGGGGCAACTGGAGCCCGCATAATTACGCAAACCGCTATGCCGGCCGCATCACGCTTGAGACCGCGATCGCCCAGTCGATCAACACCGTGCCGGTGCGGCTCGCCAAGGAAAAACTCGGTATTCAGCCGATCCGGGCGATGGCGAAGAACCTCGGCGTCGAAACGCCGATCCGCGACGACGTCACCATTCCGATCGGCACCTCCGAGGTGACGGTGCTCGACCAGGCGACCGCCTATGCCACCTTCCCGGCCGGCGGCTACCAGTCGCGCCGCCACGGCATCACCCAGATCCTCGATTACGACGGCGACGTGCTTTACGATTTCGACCGCGACGAGCCGGCGCCGAAGCGTGTGCTCTCCGAACAGGCCGACGCCTATATGAACCAGATGCTGTCGCGCGTTCCCTATGTCGGCACGGCGCGCAAGGCGGCCCTCGACAACGGCATCCTGACGGCCGGCAAGACCGGCACGACCCAGGCCTATCGCGACGCCTGGTTCGTCGGCTTCACCGGCAACTACACCTGCGCCGTCTGGTTCGGCAATGACGACTACACCTCGACCAACGAGATGACCGGCGGCTCGCTGCCGGCGATGACCTTCAAGCGCGCCATGGACTACGCCCATCAGGGCGTCACGCTGCGCGCCATCCCCGGCGTCGAAAACCCGCTGCCCTCGGAAAAGGACCTCGCCAAGACTGCCGCCGCCAAGCCGCAGGATGGATTGCCGCAGCTCATCCGGCCGCGCATGCTCTCGGTTCAATCGACTGGCATCCTCAAGAAGCTCGGCGAGAAGCTGAAGGATGCCGCCCCGCTCGCGCCGGCGAAGGTGGCGAGCGCGGAGTAGTTGGCCCAGGAGATTGCCGGACTGCCCCTCATCCGGCTGCCGCCACCTTCTCCCCGTAAACGGGGCGAAGGGACCATGTCGCCACCTCTCCGTTCCCCGCACACCTCTCGTAGGGCACGTCCCCTCGCCCCGTTTACGGGGAGAGGGTTAGGGTGAGGGGCAGCCATTCGCGCAAACCGGACAGCCCTGTTGCCGCACTTTGCATAACGTGGATCAATCGGCGCCTATGTCACGGCGCGGCATTCCACCCTGCCAGAATCAGTGGTAACCGTTTCATCCGATATGGTTTCCAAGGTCATGACGTGTTTCGATTCCCCCTCTTTATCGCGATCACGCTGATCGTCGCCTTCGGCGGCGGGATCATGATTTCGCTTTATGCGCTGGACGCGACACAGGGTTTCGGGGCGATCAAGCTCGGTGCCTGGGAGGCCTTTCCGGCGTTGCAGACAGTCGAGGCCGATCCTTACGCCAAGTCGCACCGGGCGCGCGCCGGCAAGCTGCTCTATGGCAGCGCCGAGGGCCTGACCTTCACGGCGAGCGTCGACGACGAGGGCGCGCGGCTGAATGCCAATTGCCGCTACCGCATCAGCGGGCAGACGCCGCCTGCCCGGCTCTGGACGCTCTTTACCGCCGACAATGGCGGCAATCCGGCAGCGGTGAAGACCGGGCATCCCTCAGCGCTCAATTCCTGGACGGTGCTGCGCAATCAAGACAGCAGTTTCTCGGTTGAGATCTCCGCCGTCGCGCAGCCGGGCAACTGGCTGGCATTGCCAGAGGCCGGCACCTTCCGGCTGGTGCTCACGCTGTTCGACACACCGACAGCCGGCAGTTCCGGCGTGATCGACCTCGCTATGCCGAAGCTCACCAAGACCGGATGCGGCAATGCTTAGGATATTTTTCGCCGTCCTGACCGGCCTTTTCGGCGCAGCCCTGCTGCATCTCGTCATCATCCTGTCGCTGCCGCATTTCACCGGCAGGGATGCGGCGACCCGCGTGGAGGCAGAGGGCGACCTCAATAATTTCTACCTGCTCGGCGACCAATATGACGAGGCTGGCCTTGCCAATGGCGACCCCTTCCTGCGCACCGCCGTCTGCTCCTTCGACGTCGAGGATGCGCCGGTACATTTCACCGCCAAGGGCAATGTGCCCTTCTGGTCGATCGCGATCTATGACAGCGCCTCCAACGAGGTCTTCAGCATGAACGACAGGACATCGGTCGGCGGCGCGCTCGATGTGCTGGCCGGCAGTCCGATCCAGCTGACAGACCTGCGCAAGAACTTGCCGCAGGAGCTGCAGCAGGCGATCCTGGTGGAAATGGCACGGCCGGACGGCTATGCCGTGCTGCGGACGCTGGCGCCGCAGGCGAGCTTCGATGAGGCTGCGCGCAACTTCCTGACGGAAGCCGGCTGCGAGCAATTCGCCGCTCGCTGAGGTTGAAGAGCGGTTACTTCTTGTTGACGCGCGGCGCGGGCGCCGGACGATGTTTCGGGCTCTCGGCCAACCGCTCGTAGCGGACGCCGGTGAACCAAAGGATCTTGGCTTCGCGGGGCTCCTTGTCCGGGCGCCGCGGCGCCCGCGGCCGCCGATCCGCCAATGCAATTACTATTGCCATTCTCGTCTCCATGCACTGCCCGAGACGGATGAAGTTGCGATGGATTTCACCCTGCCCGCCAATGTGCGGGCCGGCGCGTCCTGCAGTGCCGGGATGACCGGACCGAGGGCATTCGCGCCTTTCCCACGGCACCTGATTGAAATACCGTGATGCGGAGTTTCAACGATCCAAATACTCAAATCGCGTCGTTCCTATCCGAATTGAGACAGATGACAGTTAACAGTTTACTAATACTCGGCCGATGCCGAACACAGTTCACGTTACTTCCCCTTTAACGCTCGAAGAGTTGATTTGGTTTCACCCCGCCTGCGCAAACGGCCGGCTGGAGATCAACGGATAAAATTAGAAACAATTCATATAGTTGACATCGGCGCTGCAATCCGCCGGCCGGGAAAAAGGGCGATGTTGCAAAAAAACATCATGAAAATATTTAATTGCGAGGCGCACAGATGCGCGTATGTTCGCTCATGTCGATCACACGTTTCCGGCTTCCGATCGATCGGGATTTCCACGTTCTTGCCGGAATGCGGAGGGCAAGCGGTGTCTTTGCTGGTGAATTCATCTTTCTCGCCTGAAGATCTCGACGTGCTGCGCAGTGCGCTTGATGCCTGGTGCACAGAACGGCGCATCGACATCAAAAGCGTCGACGCGCAATTCGCGGCATCCGCAGCACTCGACCTTTATCAGGCCGGTTACGACAGCCGCGAAAAGCTGCTGCACGCGCTGCGCGATCATAGGATCGCCTGATTTTTCCTCTATCTCGGCAGCGATGCGCGATCGTCGCAACGCGCCTTCCAAACCGCCCATTTTTATATTGCCGGCTGACAATGCCGCGACACGTTAAGCGTGTATATTTCTGTTGCATTTTAATAAAATCTTCAGCATGCATTAACCGTACCGGTGTAGGATTTGTTCATAACCGTATGGCCTGACATGCGTTCCGCCAGCGCATATCGGCCTTGGTCCCCTTATTCTGCGTTTTCGGGGTGTTTTTGTGCGTGACCGGTTTCGAGACCTAGAAGGCCCCTTGGCCGTCAGGAAAAAGGACGTGGTATTGATGGCGACTGTCAGCAGTTTCGAGAACCTGTCTCATCCGACACGGTCCGAACTGCGCCAATTCGCCGAGCTTTTCATGCCGCTGTTCCAGGCCTCCTCCGACGAGGCCAAGCGCCAGGCGGTCGCGGCGCTATCCCAATGCGAGAACATGCCGGCCGCCGTGGCGCTGTTCATCGGCAACCAGCCGATCGAGATCGCAGCCCCTTTTCTTGCCGCCTCAAAGGCAATCGCCGACGATACGCTGATCACCATCGCACGCATGCAGGGTGCAGCACATGTCAAGGCGATCGTCAGCCGCGATTCACTCTCGCCGAAGGTCATCGATGCACTGGTGGCGCTACGCCAGAGCCAGCCGCGGTCCGCGAGCGCATCGACGCCAGTCATGGAATCACCGGCGGTCCCGCTTTCACCAGCGCCTACCGAGACAAACGAGGCAGATGCGCTGGAGGAACAGCGGATTGCCAATGAAGAGGCGTTGCGCGAGCGTATCCTTGGCCTTGCCGGCCATCTCGGCCGTGCCGACGAGGACAGGCTCGGTCTGCGCACGCTCACCGACATTCAGGAGGCGCTGCTGGTGCGCTTCGCGCGCTCGCGCGAGGCGACGCATTTCGCGACCGCACTTGCCGATGCGCTTTCCGCCAGCCGCTGGCTTGCCGAGCGCATCATGCTCGATCTTTCCGGCCAGCAGCTCGCCACGACACTGACGAGCCTCGGCATGGGCTTTCTCGATGCCGTCTTCGTGCTCGAAAGACTCTATCCGCACCTTGCCGAACAGCAGCACAACGTCACGCGGGGCTGGATGGCGCTCGATGCGCTCGACCCGGAAGAATGCCACGAACGCGTCGAAGCCTGGCGGCGTGCCGATCGCTACACCTACAAGCCGGAAACCGCAGATATGCCCGCGCCGGCGGCAACGCCCGACTATCGCTTCATCCGTCAGGCGCCGCCGCAGCGCGACATGCGCGTCATGGGACGGCGGTCTCGCTGAGCTGCGGGTTGATGACCTCGCCCGAGATCAGCGGTCCGAAATGGCGCTGAGCTGACGAGCGCCTTGGCTGTCAGCCGCCCTTTGCAAGCGGGATCATGTCCCCCAGTTCCTCCGCCTCCAGTTCGACGATCCAGAGATCGGGGTCGAATTTGCGTTCGCGCTCCAGCATCGCCCGGACAGCTTCCGGATCGCTGCGCGACAGGCGGACCTCGAACAGACGGTCGCCGGCCTGGCCTTCGTCGAAAGCGGTCTGCGGCGCCGGCGCATAGAGCGTTTCCAGGCCGTCGCGGAAGTGCTGGCGGATGAAGATCGCACCCGCCTCCTCCGCACCCTTCTTCTCGACGGCGGCGAAATCGCCGCTGGCGAAGACGCGGCGCAGGAGGGCTGAAACGAAGATGTCGGCGCGTAATCTCATCGGCGCGGTATAGACCGGCGCGCCGGTGGCGGCAATGCAGGCTCAGAGTTTGAGCCCAGGGGTCAGACCTTGACTGCCAGCCGCAATCCGCCCCAATGCCGTCCGCCGACGGTGATTGGAGCGGAGATATCCTTCATCATCACGAAATTGCCGCCGCCCATGTCTCGCCGATAGGTCTGGACGAGGAAGGGTGCGGTGCTGCGGCCGGCGGCAAGACCGACGCGATCGGCGAAGATGCGGCGATTGCGGCAATTGGCAGTGTTCCAGACGGTGTCGCCAGGCCGCTGGGCTTGCGAGAATTTTCGGTTGTGGGTCGGCAGATAGCCGTTCTCGTCGATCGCCGCGCAGAAGGCGATGCGCTCGTCCAAAGCTGTGACGGGCTCCTGGATCGGCGGCAGCAGGCGGTCGGTGAGTTCGGTGAAGGCTGCCATCATCTGCGCCGGATCGGAGCCTGGAATCGGCCGATACCGTCGATCGAAGAGCGCATCGAACCCGATCTGACCCTCGGCGACGGCACGTTCGAAGGCGCCGGAAATCTGTCTTGCCACCGACTGCGCTTCCTCGATCCAACGGCTGTCGGCGGTCTTGACGCCGGCGCTCGCCGTCAGCTGGATCAGGGTTTCCGAGAGGCCGACGACGCTGTCGACGCGTTTTGCCGCCTGCTGCAGCCTGACATTCGAGCCGGCGACCTCGGCCGACATCTCGCCGAGTTTCTCGACGAAACCGGCGCATTGCTGATCGACCGCCTCGGTGGTGTTGGCCATGACAGTCGAACTGTCGAGGATGCGGGTGATGACATGTTCCATGTTTTCGAAGGCGCCACGCATCGCCTCCGACTTGTCACGCACGCCGGCCGCACTGTCGCGCGCATCGCTGCCGGCGGCCGACAGCCGGTCGATCTTCACGCGCAGTTCGTCCAGCGTCTGCTGGATGGAGCCGGTCGCCTTCGAGGTCTGCAGCGAAAGCGCGCGGACTTCGGTGGCGACGACCGCAAAACCCTTGCCCGCATCGCCGGCGCGCGCCGCCTCGATCGCGGCGTTCAGCGCCAGCAGGTTGGTCTGGCGGGCGATGGTGCTGATCTCCTCGGCAATATTGTCGACATCGGCAAGCGACTTGGAGAAGCCGGCGATCTCAGCGCCGATCTCGTTGGAGGACTGGACCATGTGGCCGATCTCGGCGACGGAGCCCGTCAGGCGGTCGGCCGATTCTTTCAGCATGTGGCGGGCCTCGGCGGCGGTGCGGTCGGTCTCGCGCAGCGACACGGCGACCGAGCGGTTGGTCTCGGCAATCGAAAGCGCGGTGCGGGTGACATGATCGAAGGCGGAGGCATGCCGGGCCGACATTCCCGCCATGTCCTGGA
This sequence comes from Rhizobium sp. 25PS6, assembly GCF_032464655.1. Taxonomy (NCBI): domain Bacteria; kingdom Pseudomonadati; phylum Pseudomonadota; class Alphaproteobacteria; order Hyphomicrobiales; family Rhizobiaceae; genus Rhizobium; species Rhizobium sp. 25PS6. Next base: position 96,687 of record NZ_JAWDIV010000020.1, on the reverse strand, counting down.
TGGCGCCGGCGATATCGACGAGATCGATGCCAAGGGTGGAGGCTTCTTCGGCAAGACGCAGCAGGATGTGGCGCAGCGGCTCGCGATCAGGCCCTCCCGCTTCGACCGCCGGTTCTCCGGCCAGATCGTCTATCGCCTTCAGCGCATGCATGACCGATGCTCCCCGCCCCAATCAGAAAAGCTTCCGGCAACATGGTTAATAAGTTGCAAACAACAGCCTCGCCTTAGACTTAGGTTGTAGGGCGAAGCCAACTGTGCGGCATCATGGCGGCTATATCGCGCCGATTTCCTTGAGTTTCTTCAGTACCGCCTGGTTCGGCTCACCGTCTTCGGGCAGGTTGTAGTGCTTCTGAAAATGGCGGATGGCCGCGCGGGTCTGCTCGCCGGCGACGCCGTCGACGCCGACATTGGCATAGGCCATGTTGGAAAGACCCTTCTGGATCTTCAACACCAGGTCGACATTGGTGATTTGGCTTGATGGAACCTGCTTTGCCGCCGATGGAACGGTTTTGACGGTCTTCTCGGCGCTGCGGATCGCCGCTGCCACCGGGTCTTCCGCCGCCGCCTTCGAGCTGACATCCTCGGGTGGCTTTTCGGCGGGTACGGTCGAGGGGCCGGCAGCATCGGTCTTCAGCGCCACGAGCACCTCCGGCGTCGGATCGCCGGTCTGGGTCATGCCGACGGTTTCCTCGAAGAAGAGAATGGCCGCACTGGTGCGGGGGCCGATGATGCCGTCGGGTATGCCGTTATAGAGGCCGCGGCGCACCAGCTGCTGCTGGATGTCCATGACGAGTTGGCTCGGCTGCTGGCCGGGTGCGGCAGGCGCCGGTGTCGCGTTGGTGGCGGCGGTATCCTGCGGCCGTTCGATCCGGAAGGTGGTGACATCACCCTGTTGCTCCTCGGCCGGACGGCGGGCGCCGAGCACGGTTGGGGACTGCGGATCGCGGGTGCGGAAGATCGGATGCGGATGCAGGCCCGGCTGATACCAGAGCGCATTGGCGGCGACGAAGGAGAAGATGACGGCGAAGGTGATCGTGCCGCCGGCGACCGACGGATTGCGGCCGATGACGCCGCCGAGCACGGAGGCGCCCTGCAGGCCGAGCCCGCCGAGGGCGGCGGCGCCTGACATCAGAAGGCCCGGCTGCTGGCGCTTCCCCTTAGGCGATTTTCGCTTGCGCGCGGCCATCGAAACGCCCCTCTTCTAATTCTGCACCTGTGTTGACCGCGCCCTTCAGCCGCGGCGGAAACTCGACAGTCGCGCCATGGCCGGCGTCTTCGGCGTGCTGGGCACCCGAGCCGTCCATTGCGATCTCAATGGTAACGATCGTGCCTTCGCCCGGCTGGCTGGCGATGGCGAAATACCCGCCATGCAGCGCCACCAAGCCCTTGACCAGGGAGAGACCGAGGCCGGAGCCTTCGAACTGTCGGGTATAGTCGTTCTGGATCTGGACGAAGGGCTGGCCGAGCAATGCCAGCTTGTCGGCCGGGATGCCGATGCCGGTGTCGCTGACCGTCAGCTTGAGGATGCCGTCGCGCGCTGCCGCATCGACCGAGACCACGCCGCCGGCCTCGGTGAACTTTATGGCATTGCCGACGAGATTGATGAGGATCTGCTGGATGGCCCGCTGATCGGCGACGACCTCGCCGAGGCCGCGCTGGATACGGCTCGTCAGGGTGAGGCCCTTGGTCTTCGCCTGCAATGCCAGCATCGATTCGCAGGATTTGACGGAGCTTGATATGTCGAAGGCTTCGAGGATCAGCTCGTAGCGGCCGGCTTCGATCTTGCTCATATCGAGCATGGTGTTGACGACGGACAAGAGATGCGCGCCGGATTCGCGGACCAGGCCGACATATTCGCGCTGGCGGTCGTTTTCAAACTTGCCGAAATATTCGCCGATCAGGATGTCGGAAAAACCGAGAATGGCGTTCAGCGGCGTGCGCAGCTCATGGCTGACGGCGGCGAGGAAGCGCGATTTGGCATCATTTGCGGATTCGGCATCGGCCGCGCGGTTCTGGGCTTCGTCACGCAGCTGTTGCTCGACGGAGACATCGCGCAGCTGGGCAATGATGGCGGCAAGTTCGCCGTCGGCATCGCGCCGGGCCGTCATGTCCATTCTCAGATAGGCAAACTGGCGCTGATCGCGCGAGACCGAGGGCCGGTCGAGGCGCAGATCGACGCTCTGAGCATCCTCGCCCCGGCGCAGGCCATCGAGCGCCTGCAGGAAAAGAATGCGATCGGAGACATGCACCTGCTCGAGGAAGCCCCTGCCCTTGGGATCGCGCATCCAGGCGAGGAAGTCGCGCCGGTCGCGGCCGCCGACGGTCGCCACACTGCCATGCGGGTCGAGGAAGAAGACGAGGCCCGGTGTGGCGGCAAGGAAAAAATCCTCGGCCGACTGCGTGGCGATACCGGCGGACGAACCCTGACGGGCGAGCGCGATGCTGCCGACGGCGGAAAAAAGAAAGGCGGCGCAGACCATGGCGACACCGGCCGGCAGCGCCACGGCCGGACTGGTGACTGCCGAAAGGCCGATAGGAGCTGCAACGAGAGCAGCCGACGAGAGCAGCACGAGGCGGCGCAGGATCGCGAGCTCGCGTTGGCGCACGGCCTCGCCGCCGCCCGTCCGGGAGAGCCAGCTTGTCGCTGCCCGGTCTACGAGGGCCGTCATCCAGCCGCCAATGTTACTCAATACACGCACGCAATACCCGCCCGAAAGGCTGTCTATCGATCCGGACAATAGGCCTTGGCGACTTAAAGAAAGGATAAGGCAAAAGCGCTGTTCACAGCCTGAAACGGCCGAAATTCTCGTTTTGGCGCATCTGGAAGGCTCTTTGCCTTTTGTGGTTAATAGGGGGTAAGCGACGGATTTTCCTCATATTTCAGCATTGCGTTAACTCCTGTGGCAAGGCGAGCCGGCAAAAGTCCTGCAATTGCAAGCAGGTGCTGCCCTGATGCTTAACGGCGATCGCTCGCATTCGACTAAAATGCGGCTCAAATGCCGTTCGCTAAAATTTGAACTAAATTTGCCGCAAATGCGCGTGAGTTTCGAAAAGCGGCATTCGCAACTTGGCGGTAGGGTGAAAACACACCGGACAACCGGCCTGATTCGGCGACAAGAACCGGACGGGGAAAACAGGATGGGCAACGACAATGTGGTTTCTGATCAAAGGATCCTTCTGGTTTGGCCTCGTGCTCGTGCTTCTTTCCGTCTTCAGCACGGAGAGTTCCGACAAGCTCGCCAACGGCCCGCAATTGCAGCTTTCCGACACGTTCACGGCGGCAAGCGGCGCCTATGACTATTTGACCGGCATGTGCTCGGAGAAGCCCGAGGTCTGCGCCAAGGGCACCGAGACCCTCACCGCACTCGGCTATCGGGCCCGTGAAGGCGCCCGCGTTGCCTATGAACTTCTCGACAGCCAGTTCAAGGACGAGGCGCCGGCAGCCGCAAAGCTTGCCGAACCGCAGATGCCGGTGGCGCTCAACATGCCTTCCCTCACCACGCCTGCCATCCAGGAAAAGGTGCGCGAGGCAAAGGCCGCGCTCAACCAGCCGATGCCTTACCGTCCGCCGGTCGAAGATGACGCCTCCTCTGAGACGGTGGTGACCGGCGCTATTCCACTGCCGACGCCGAAGCCGGCGACCTGACCCTCAACCAGCTTGCATCGGTGGTCCGCATGACGCGGAGATGCCCCATGCCTGACGTGCCTGCCCTGTTTAATTCAGCATGTTGCTGCGCCGTGAGGATGCCCATCCCTCACGGCATTTCTTTTTAACGGTTCAAATCTGCCGGTCTTTCACCTATATGCAGTGTTAGAGCACTTCCTGACGCATTCCGGACGCAAAACCGCTGCGCACTTTTGCTGGAACTGCTTTAATAGTGAAAGGCTACCATGGCATCCCTCGACCAGATCATCGACGACTTCGCCTTCCTGGACGATTGGGAAGACCGCTACCGCTATGTCATCGAACTCGGCAAGGCGCTGCCCGACTTGGCGGAGGAAAAGCGTACCTCCGAGAATAAGGTGATGGGTTGCGCCAGCCAGGTGTGGCTGGTGAGCCATACGGCGGGCGATCCCGACAATCCCGTCATGAGCTTCGAGGGTGATTCCGACGCCCATATCGTGCGCGGCCTCGTCGCCATCGTGCTTGCCACCTATTCCGGCAAGACGGCCTCCGAGATCGCCGGGCTCGATGCCTTCGAGATATTCTCGAAGATCGGCCTGGTGGAGAACCTGTCATCGCAGCGTTCGAACGGACTGCGGTCGATGGTGAACAGGATCCGCGAAGAGGCGAGAGTCCGCGCTGCGGCTTGACCGTGCTCGTGGCTGCTGGCCTGTTTTGAAAGCGACAGGACGGGCGAGTGGGGCGGTGCCGGCTCTGCAATCGAGTATATTAACACTTACTCATAGTATAGGAAAACATTCTAAGCCCGTCGGCAAAGCATAAGACGGGACCGCTTACGCTGTCGTGGCGTCCGGCCGAAACGGGCCGGCCGGTCGACCAGCCGACTCCGTTTGAGCCAACAGAATGCTTCAATCTAACCCGGAAAGGCTCTAAATATCGGAATGAGTATTTCTTCGTCTTGAAAAAGCACACAAAAAGCCGGGCACAAGACCCGGCTTTTTGTCGTCGATGCTTTCGAAAAAGCTCAGCCGCGGCCGCGCTTGCGGCGCTGCCCGAGGCCCATTTCCTTTGCCAGGCGCGAACGCGCTTCGGCATAAGCGGGCGCTACCATCGGGTAATCGGTCGGCAGATCCCACTTCTCGCGGTATTCTTCCGGCGAGAGGCTGTGATGCGTCATCAGGTGACGCTTCAGGGACTTGAAGTTGCCGCCGCATTCCAAACACGTGATCTGCTCGTCCTGTACGGACTTGCGGACAGAAACTGCAGGCTTCTGTTTTTCGACGATCGCCGCAGCAGGCTGCGGTACGGACGTGTTGCTCAGTGCCGAATGCACGTCGGAAATCAGATTGGCCAGGTCGCTGACCGGTACAACATGGTTGCTGACATAGGCCGCGACGATGTCGGCTGTCAGTTCCACAAGCAGCTCCGGCGCATTGCCGGTCGCTATATCCGTCATATTCTTTCTCCTGTTAGCATGCTCAAACGGTCTTTGACTGACACGCCAAAGACCCGCCTCGTAGAAGCGAACAGCAAAAGCACAGGAAGCGACCTTCTGTTTCGAAAAACGCGAAATCCACCCCTAGATTCCGAAGAGCGTAACCTGTTCTTATACTGCCTGACTGGAAACCACTACGTCATGCCCCAGGCGATGGCCTCAGTTTAGACATTAAAAATCAAAACTGAGGGACTTGGAAGCAGTACGATTGCAATCCACAATCAGAACTCTACTTGCATTTTCAAATACCATCGTTTGGTCGAAAGGCCAATTATTATTTGTCGTTTTTCTTGAGAAAAAATGACAGATGAAGAATTGAGGGTCTCTTCGGCAAGCTTTACTCACAGCTTCCTGTGCATAAGTTTTGCATAAATCTGGTAAAGTCGCCGAACAGCATAGGCTCAACGATCCCTGATATCGTCACGGACCGAGAGTGCACCGAGATCATATCCCGAACGATGGGCAGCTCTGGCAAGCAGGTGGGCAGACACCGGCGCCGTCAGCAGGAAGAAGACGAAACCGGCAAGGGCGCGGGCGAGAATCGCCGGGTCCTCTGAATAGAGACCGGCGGCAAGGAGCAACAGCCCGGAGCCGACGGTCCCCGCCTTCGAGGCCGAATGCATGCGCGTATAGAGATCGGGCAGCCGGACCAGGCCGATCGCCGCCGCAAGCGCAAAGAGCGCACCGACGATCAAAAGCAGGGCGGTGACGGCAGCCACGATATAATCGATCATCGCTTCTTTCCCCCTGCCCGGCGCTTCTGCGTGTTGCTATTTGCCGTAGCGGCGGGCGGCTTCGATTTGATGTTGCCGCGCGACAGCACGAATCGGGCGAAGGCGACGGTCGCCAGGAAACCGACGAGGCCGAGCGAAATGGCGATATCGATATAGAGCGAAAAACCGGTCTTGACCGCGATGACGGCGATGAAGCCGATGGCGATGCCGGTCAGCATGTCGAGGGCGAGGATCCGATCCGGCAATGTCGGGCCGGCAACGACGCGCCAGACGGTCAGAATCAGCGCCAGGCCGAGGATGACGAGTGCGGCCGAGGATGCGACCGCGACGATGGCGGCAGGTGTGATCACCGGAAGGCCTCCATGATCTTGCGTTCGAAACCGTTGGCGATATCACGCTTGGTCGTCTCGGGATCGGAACAATCGAGCGCGTGCACAAAGAGCGTGCGGCGATCGGGCGAGACGTCGACCGAAAGCGTGCCGGGTGTCAGCGTGATGAGGTTTGCGAGCAAAGTGATCTCGAAATCGCTTGTCACCGTCAGCGGGAAGGCGAAGATGCCGGGCTTCAGCTTCATATCGGGCGAGAGGACGGTGACCGTGACCTTCCAGGCCGACAGCGACAATTCCTTCAGGAAAAGAGCGGCGAGCGAGAGCACCGGGAGGACGCGGGGGATATGTCCCTTGCCGCCGAAGGATTCACGGATGATGACCAGCGCCAAGGCCCCAAGCAGCAAGCCGAGGACGAGATTGTGCAGCGAGCCGCTGCCGGTAACGGCGATCCAGGCAATGGCAAGCAACAGGTTGAAGAGGAAGAAGATCACGGCGCGCGCCCTTCCGGGAAGACCGAATGAAGATAGGCCTGGGGATCGGCCAGGCCGGCAGCGGCCGATTGCGACAGCGCCAGCAACTGTTCCGGCAGGATGCCAAAACCGACGACCAGCGCTGTCAGTGCCGCGAGCGGCAGACCCGTGTGCCACCTGGCACGGGGAGACCTCAGGGTTGTCGACGACAATGCTATCGGCGTCGGGGCTATCGGCGCCGGGCGCCAATAGGCGAGCAGGAAGAGACGGCCGAAGGCAATCGTCGTCAGAAAACCGCCAACGAGGATCGAGGCCGCCAGCCACCAGGCACCGAGATCGAGCGAGGCCTTGACGAGAATGACTTTCGGCCAGAAGCCGGAAAAGGGCGGCAGGCCGCAGGCGGCAAGGAAGAGCGCGAGGGAGAGCGCGGTGAAGCCGCCGCTTTGCCTGTAGAGCCCGCCGAGGGCCGACAGTGAAAAGCCGCCGCCGCGCCGGGCGATCTCGCCGGCGGCAAGATAAAGCGCCGTCATCAGCACCATGGAATGGAGCGCATAGAAGACCGCGCCGCTGATGCCGCCAAGACCGCCGAGGGCGACGCCCGCCAGCATATTGCCGATGCCCGATATGACGACATAGCCGAACAGCCTGCGGATATCGTTTTCGGCGAGCGCGCCGAGAGCGCCGACGAGAATGGTCGCGGCGGCGGCGAGCGCGATCACCAGGCTCAATTCCTGGCGCTCCATCGGCAACAGCATGACCATCACCCGGATCAGCGCGTAGATGCCGACCTTGGTGAGCAGGCCTGCAAACAGCGCCGAGACCACGATGCGCGGCGTATGGTAGGCGGCGGGCAGCCAGAAGTTGACCGGGAAGGCTGCCGCCTTCATGCCGAAGGCGAGCAGGAAGAGGCTTGCCAGCGTCATCAGCGGCGCCGTGCCGCGTAAATCCCCAGCTTTTGCGGCGATATCGGCCATATTGAGCGTGCCGAAGGCGGCATAGAGGATGCCGACGCCGACCAGGAACAGGGTCGTGGCAATCAGATTGAGCACCGCATATTTCAGCGCGCCGTCGATCTGCTCACGTTCGGAACCAAGAATGATCAGCCCGAAGGAGGAGATCAGCAGCACCTCGAACCAGACATAGAGATTGAAAATATCGCCGGTGAGAAAGGCGCCGGTGACGCCGGCCATCAGCAGCATGAGCAGCGGGAAGAAGCCGTATCGCCGGCCGCTTTCGCCGATATCGGCCAGCGCATAGATGCCGCCGGCGAGCGCGGCAAGGGCCGCGGTGAAGGCCATCAGCGCACCGAAGAGATCGACGGTGAAGGCGATGCCGAAGGGCGGCAGCCAACGGCCCATGACCATGGTCAGCGGCCCGTCGGCCGCGACCTTGGCGAGCAGGGCCGCATCGATCAGCGCCAGCGCCGCTAGGCCCGGAATGGCCAGCCAGGCCTGCAGACGGGGATAGCCGCGCAGCATCAGCAGGACGGCACCGAACGTGATGCAATGGGCGACCGGCAGGATGGCAAGCCAATGACCGATCGGCACCGGAGCAGTGATCAGGGCGGCGGAGAGATCGACGGTGGCGGTGGGGGCGGCCATCAGATGGCGCCTCCGCTAGCGCGAGAACGGGTTTGCCGTGTGATACCCCCCTCTGCCCTGCCGGGCATCTCCCCCACAAGGGGGGAGATCGATATGCCGCGACGGCCTTCCCCAACATCGGCATCGACGCCCGTAGCTCTGCGGAGCCCGTCATTACCCTGCCAACTGATAAAGGCCAATCGGTGTCGACGGAGCTTAGCAACTTGCCGATCTCCCCCCTTGTGGGGGAGATGCCCGGCAGGGCAGAGGGGGGTGTGCATCCGCACAGCGGTGGTGGTCCGGGCAGCGGAGAGATCGATGGTAGAGGTGGGGGCAGCCATCAGATGGTACCTCCGCTATCGCGAGAGAGGGCTTGGGTCAGCATCCGCACCAACATCCTCAATACTCCAATGGCGGCAGCGGCCGGTCGTCGGGCTCGGCGGCGCGCATGTCGCTGGTGTTGTCGGTGCCGAGGTCCTGATAGGCGCGGTAGGTCAGCACCAGCAGGAAGGCGAGGAAGGAGAAGGAGATAACGATCGCGGTCAGGATGAGGGCCTGCGGCAGCGGGTTGGCCGTGCCCGCGGGCAAGCTGTCGAGACCCGCCGGGATGATCGGCGGCACCTCGCGCGTCAGCCGGCCGCCGGTAAAGAGCAGGAGGTTGACGGCGTTGCCGAGGATGGCAACACCGAGCATGATCCGGATCGAGAATTTCGACAGCATCAGATAGATGGCGGCGGCAAAGAACAGGCCGACGAGGATCGCGAGAAGCGGCTCCATCATTCCACCTCCTTTTCCTCGAGCGCCAGTGCGATCGAGGTGATGGCGCCGAGCACGACAAGATAGACGCCGATATCGAAAAGCAGGACGCTCGACAGCGGCACCTCGGCGCCCAAAAGTGTCGGATAGATCCAGAGGCCGGTCATGAAGGGAACGGCAAAGAGGATGGAGAGAAGACCGGCCGCGGTCGACAGAAGCAGGCCGAAGCCGGCAATCGACAGCGGATGGAAAAACAGTGCCCGACGAACAGCGCCGACACCGCGGGCAATGCCGTAGATCGCCAGTCCCGAGGCCGCGATTAGCCCGCCGATGAAGCCGCCGCCCGGCTCGTTATGGCCGCGCAGCAGCACGAAGACCGAAAAAAGCAGCATCAGCGCAGTAAGGAATGGGGCGACTGTGCGGAAGATGAGGGTGTTCACGCGATCAGTCCTCCGCCGCTGGATCATTGGCGGCAAGCTTGCGCTCGCTGCCGGCGCGAATCCGGATCAGCGCCAGGATGGCAAGGCCGGTGACCGCGACGACGGCGATTTCGCCGAGCGTGTCTGTGCCGCGGAAATCGACGATGATGACGTTGACGACGTTGGCGCCGTGGGCGATCGATTTGGAATAGGTGTTGAAGAAAGCCGTCAGCGCGATGTTGAACGGTGCCTCGGTTGCCCGCATCAGCAGAAGCGTGAAGCCGAGGCCGCAGGCAAGCGCCAACGCGCCGTCGAAGAACTTGCGGCCGAGCGGCCGCTGATCGTCGGGCGAGAGACGAAGCCTGGTCATGACCAGGGCGAGAATCACCACCGAAAGGGTTTCGACCATGAACTGGGTGAAGGACAGATCCGGCGCGCCGAACAGCAGGAAGATGATGGCGACGGCGAAACCCTGGATGCCGAGCGAAACGATCGCCGTCAGCCGGTCGCGGGCGATGAGCACGGCGGCAAGGCCGAAGGCGGCGATCAGGAAAACCGCCCATTCATAGAGTCTCACATCGGCCGGCCAAGCGGGAAAGCGCGGCAGTTCGCCATAGACGACTAGGGGAATGAGGAGGATGGCGGCGACGCAGAGGAAGGTGCAGGTGACATAGATTTCGAGCCGTCCCGGCTGCAGGACACGTATGACGCGGCTAGAGAAGCGTACAAGGCCCGAAATGGCGACATCAAAGCCATGGTCCGGGCCATGGCCGATCGAACGCAGGAAGACGGCCATCAGGAAACGGGCGCGATCGAGCTGCCAGTAGACGCCGATGCCCAGCAGCACGGTCAGGGCGGAGAGCGCCAAGGGCAGGCCGAGATGCGGCGTCAGCGAAATGTCGATGTCGGCAGGTGTCTGGCGGATGGCCGACGCGATCGGCGAGGACAGGACGGTATGCGTGAAGGTTGAAAAGATCGCAGCGAGCAGGCCGAGGACAGCAAGAACGGCCGGACCGAGCCAGAGCAGAACCGGTGCTTCGTGCGGCGGTTTCGGTGTCTCCACCGGCCGGCCGAGAAAGGGTTTCAGCGCCACCGCGAAAGCGACTGCGAACATCAGCGCATTGCCGAAGACAGCGATCGACGTAAAGGTTATCGCGCGGACATCGCCGCCGATCAGCGCCGTGTAGATCTCTTCCTTGGCGGGGAAGCCAAAGAAGGGCGGCAGGCCGGCCATGGAGAAGGCCGCCGCAAGCGCGATGATCCATGTCAGCGGCATCGCCCGCATCAGGCCGCTGAGCCTGGTGATATCGCGCGTGCCGGCCTCATGATCGATGATGCCGGCGACCATGAAGAGCGCGCCTTTGAAGAGGGAATGCGCCACCAGATAAAGTGCTGCCGCCTCGACTGCATGGTCCGAGCCGAAGCCGATCAGCATGACAAGCAGGCCGAGCGAGGAGACGGTGGTATAGGCGAGCTTGAGCTTCAGGTCGGTCTGGCGGATGGCGAGCGCGGTGCCGACCACCAACGTCAGCCCGCCAAAGAAGGGCAGAAGGATTTCCCAGGCAGGCGTTGCCCCCATGACGGGGTTGAGCCGCATCAGCAGATAGACGCCTGCCTTCACCATGGTGGCCGAATGCAGATAGGCCGAAACCGGTGTCGGCGCTTCCATGGCGTTCGGCAGCCAGAAATGAAAGGGAAACTGCGCCGACTTGGTAAAGGCACCGCCCAGGACCAGGATGAGGGCAGCCAGATAGAACGGGCTTTCACGCACGACATCGCTGGCGCCGATGAGCCGCGACATCTCGGTGACGCCCGAGATGTTCCAGAGCAGCAGCAGTCCGGCCAACAGGCAGAGCCCTCCCCCGCCGGTCACAACAAGCGCCTGCAGGGCGGCGCGGCGAGCCGCCGCACGCTCGTGATCGAAACCGATCAGCAGGAAGGACGTGATCGATGTCAGTTCCCAGAAGACGAAGAGCATCAGGAAACTATCGGAAACGACGACCCCGAGCATCGCGCCCATGAACAGGAAGATGAAGGAGAAGAAGCGGCCCTGATCCTTGTGTCCTTTGAGATAGCCGCCGGCATAAAGCACGATCAGGGTGCCGATGCCGGTGATCAGCAGCGCGAAAGCCAGCGACAGGCCGTCGAGGAACCAGGAGAAGGAGAGATGATAGCTCGGCACCCAGGAATAGCCGCCGGTGACGACCTCGCCTCGCGCGATCTGAGGAATGAACCGCAGGAAATGCAGGAAGGCGAGCAAGGGAGCGATCGCCAGGAGCCAAGCACCACTGGCGCCGAAGATGCGGATGACGATAGGAGCGACAAGAGCGCCGGCGAGTGGCAGACACAGGGCCAGAAATGTCAAAGCCGTGACATCGGCCATGTCTCCTCCTCTACCGAGATATTTCCTTGGATCGGGATCGATCCAACGATGAAATCATGCAGCAATTCAAAGTGCTACAGCACCTTTTGCGCATCTGACAAGACGCGCGGCGCTGTAAAGGCAACGGACGAAAAGCCGGCGAAAACCGGCCTGTCTTCTGACTTAGGCGAAACGAGGGAGTGTCTCAAGCGATTTCGGCCCGTCCTGCGAAGCACGCGATGTTCGAAGCCGATCAGGCCGTCGATCTGGAAAGGCGCGTCAGCAGCCGGGCGATGCAACCGTGCAGGATGAACACCAGAAGCGTCAACGGCCAGAGCAGGCAAGCAAGGAGCCCGGCGAGACGATGAAGCGTCAAGCCGTCATGGTTGGCCCAGCCTTCCAACAGGGTGACCGCCATGGCTGCCACGGCCACAAGGCCGTAGAGCAGGACGATTGCTGCCTCAAACACCAGTGATTCTCCAATGCACGCAACATTAACCCTAACAGAAAACCCCTAACGGATGTAAAAGCAAGCCTCTTCCCCCAATTGGGTATGCGGCCAATCTCATGGCGCGCCGCGGGAGACTTGATGAAGTGAATGCGGCGCACCACATTTTCTCGCGAAACGGAACCCGCCCCTCGGCGAAAGGAGCACCTCATGTCCGAAACTGCGACCACCGCCAAGATCCACAAGACCGACGCCGAATGGAAAGAGCAGCTCACCCCCGAGCAATACCGCATCACGCGCCAGCACGGCACCGAACGCGCCTTCACCGGCCCCTACTGGGATTCGTTCGAGACAGGGCTTTACCGCTGCGTCGGCTGCAACGCGCCACTTTTCCGCTCCGACACGAAATTCGATGCCGGCTGCGGCTGGCCGAGCTATTTCGAAGCGGTGTCGCCCGAAGCGGTGATCGAGCATCGCGACACGACCCACGGCATGGTGCGCACCGAAATCCGCTGCGGCAGCTGCGACGCCCATCTCGGCCACGTCTTTCCGGACGGCCCACCGCCGACCGGCCTGCGCTACTGCATCAACGGCCACTCCATGGTGTTCGAGCCTGGGAAATAGGCCTGAACCTGCGATCGGCATCTGCCGATCCCGCGGCCATGAGGAGACTAAGCGCGACGGAAATTTCCGTGCCACCATGGACGACATGGTAGCGGCGGCCGCCAGGTGGTCGGCCGCCGCCCCCGTTTCGATCAGCTTCTGATGGCGATGCGCCTGACCTGTGACTGCGCCTTTTCGGTTTTGGGCAAGGTGACGGTCAGGACGCCGTTCTTGAAGGTGGCGTCGACCTGATCTTCCTTGACCTCGGTGCCGAGCGGTATGCGTCGCTCGAAGCGGCCATAGTAGCGCTCCGAGAACTGCTTCTCCTTGTCTTCCGTCTCCGAACGCTTTTCACCCTTCAGCGTCAGAACGCCGTCATCGAGAATGACCTCGATGTCCTTTTCCTCAAGGCCGGGGACTTCGGCCGTCACCTTGATATCCTTATCGGTGTCGGAGATCTCGACGCTCGGCCAGCCGGCACCGAAACCGCTGGCGCCCCGCAGTGACGGCAGGCCAGAGCCGAAGCTGCGGAAAGCATCGTCGAACAGCCGGTTGACCTCGCGATGGAGCGACAGGAAAGGATCATGGTCGTCCTCGCGGAGGAGACTCGGAACTTGGTGGCCGTTGTTGCGGCCCCAAGGAATCAAATCACGAACACTCATGGCTTACTCCTTTCTGGTGGTTTTCAGGCATTCCTGACGGCTCAGGCTGCCTGCGTCTCGGCCTCGATCTGCTTGGTCTCGGCCTTCGGCATTGCATTCCCAGTTCCGATCTCGATCTGGCGCGGCTTCATCTCTTCAGGAATTTCACGCTTGAGATCGATAGTCAGCAGACCGTTGACGAGGCCGGCATCCACGACCTTGACGTGGTCGGCCAATTCGAACCGACGCTGGAAGCTTCGACCAGCAATGCCGCGATGCAGGTATTGAACATCTTCGCCGTTCGCCTTCTGCCCTGAGACGACGAGCATGTTCTGCTCTTGGATGATCGCCAGTTCGTCCTGCGAGAAGCCCGCCACCGCCATGGCGATGCGGTATTCGTCCTCGCCGGTTTTGACGATATCGTAAGGCGGCCAGTTGTCGATTGTTTCGGCGCGGCTTGCAGCCTCTAGTGCGTTCAACATCCGCTCGAAGCCAACGCTCGACCGGATCAGGGGAGAGAAATCGAGGTTTGTCCTCATAGCCATATCCTCCTTACAAGCAACATGGATACAGGAGACGCCAAGAGCGACAGGCGTCTCCTGGACCTGTCGATCCCTGCTCGGCGATCGACAATACTGATATAATTCAGCAGTTTACCGTTTCAAGAGGAGAGAATTTCTCAGCGAAAAATTGCTTTCTTCGAAGGCACCACCATATCTGGGCTGAGCTTGAGAGAGGAGAAATGGTTATGACAATGACTTCAAAGGACGTCATCGCCGTCCTCGGGCCCGCCGATGAAACGCTCGTGGCCGAGGTCATCGCGACAGGCGCCACCCAGGCTGAACTCGCCGAGGCATTTGCGTGGGCAAGCAACGACGAAGCCTTGATGGGTGAAGGCCGGCCTCCGCCAACAGGCAGGGTTGCTGCGCTTGTTGATCTGCTGAGTTCGGATGAAGAGGAACCGGAATAGGAAAGGCGGATGACCCGCCTCCCCACCGATCCGTCATGCTATCGTGAGCACCTGAACATTGCCGTGGCGATCCATCACATCGACCCCGACCGGCGAATGGCGAGTTGCGATTGCACTAAATCGAATCCTACAGTCCCCAGCCAATCGTTGCGTGCCCGCCAGCCATTGTTGCCCATAGGGCCTCACCAACCGCTTGTATCGCGCGAAAGCCCCAATCAATCGTGATCGGCAGGGCATGGCCAAGTGGAGGGTGCCGAAAGGCCTGCCGGCAGCTTGGTCGAGGCATCGCCGCAGGCAAGGTCGATCTGCGCCTGTTCGAGCCCGGCGGCGCCCGAGAGGTCGAGGCCTTCGATGCGGGTCAGGAACATGAAGGCGCGCTCGAAGGTCGCCGGGCCTTCGAAGGTGGCCTTGGAGAGATCGGCGCGGGAGAGATTGGCGAAAGAGAATTTCACCCCCGTCAGCACCGCCTTGTCGAAATCGGCGCGGCCGAGTTCAGCCTTTTCGAAGCTCGCGCCGGAGAGCTGGGCGCCGGCGAAATTGGCGCGCTGCAGCTCGGCGCCAGCAAAGGACGCGCCCTCGGCGGCGACATTGGCGAAGCTGGATCGGTAGGCCTCGATCTTGGCGAAATTGGCGCCCTCGGCGTGTGCGCCCTCGAGAGAGGCGCGCACCAGCGTCGCTTTCTCCAGATTGGCGGATTTGACGTTGGCGCCGGCGAGATCGGTCAGCGAAAAATCGGTGCCGACGAGATTGGCGCCTTCGAGATCACTGCCCTGCAGCATTAGGTTTTTCTTGGTGCATTCCTGCCAGTCGAGCTTCGGCTCGGCCAGACTGCTGCAATCGGCGGCCCGTGCGGCAATTGGCGGAAATGCCAGAAGGACGAGGGCAAGGAGACCGAGCGACGATCCGTGCATTGCCATTGAACAGTTCACCCCCATCACGCTTACATGACGCTTTCTGGCCGCCTTTCGCGAAGCAGCCTTCCATTTTCTTACACAGCTCAGACTACAATAAAAAGATGGCGCGCGCCGTTCACAATGGATTGCGGTCCGGCTTTTCCTGGCAGGTGGATCAATCCGCCTTGCCGGGCAGGCGAAGTTCCATGCAGGTGAGGTCCAGCCAGCGGCCGAATTTGGTGCCGACCTCGGAAAATCTGCCGGCGATGCGGAAGCCGAGCTTTTCGTGCAGCCTGATCGAGGCTGCGTTCTCAGCCTCGATACCGGCAATCATCACATGGATATTGCCGGCCGCAGCCCGCGCGATCAGTTCCCGCATCAGGCGCCAGCCGATGCCCGCACCGCGGCAATCCTTGTCGACATAGACGGAATGCTCGACCGTGTGGCGGTAGCCGTCGAAAGGCCGCCAGTCGCCATAGGAGGCATAGCCTGCGACCTTGCCCGACATTTCGGCGACGATGACGGGAAAGCCGCGCGCCTTGCGCGCCCTGAACCATTCCAGCCGGTTTTCGAGATCGACCAGCGTATCGTTCCAGATCGCCGTCGTGTGCTCGACGGCGTGATTGTAGATATCGCGGATGGCGGAAAGATCGGCTTCGGTGGCGTCGCGGAGGAGGATAGCGTCTGTCATGATGCTCGGGTTCATATTATTTGCGAAGGCGGGCATACGCCCCGCCTGCAAAGATGTAAACGGCGGATGCGCACTAGCAACGGCTTCGGGCACGGTCGTCGTTCAGAGGCCCGGCGCCGACAGGCTGAAACAGGTGAAGACGGCCGAATAATGCACCGCCGCGGCGGTGACGACGAAGCCGTGCCAAATGGCGTTCTGGAAGCGCAGCTTCTCCCAGACATGGAAGATGACGCCGAGCGAATAGATGACGCCGCCGATGACGATCAGCAGCATCGACGCGGCTGGAATGCGCGAGGCGACGGGCTCGGCCACCAGCACGCCGCTCCACCCCATGGCGAGATAAAGCAGGATGGCAAGACGGTCGAAACGCCCGGGAAAGACGCATTTCAGGAGAATGCCGACAGCGGCAAACAGCCAGATCGCGACCAGCATGAACAAGAGCAGCGGATCGTCGGCGCCACGTTCGAGGAAGGGCGTATAAGTGGCGGCGATCAGGAGGAAGATCGCCGAATGATCGAAGCGGCGCAGATACCACTTCGTGCGCGAGACCGGCCAGGCGTTGTAGGAAAAGGAAATGGCAAGCGTCAGCACCAGCCCGACGCCATAGATCCAGGCGGCAGCGAGCGCGCCGTAGGAGCTCCAGACCGTGGCATAGAAGATCAGCACGGTAGCACCGATCAGGGCCAGCACGAGACCGACGCCATGAACGATACCGTCGGCGATCAGTTCGTATCTATCATAAGCCCAGCGAATGCCGTTGAACTCGCCCATGCGCGCCCAATCCGTTTCATACTCCGATTGCAATCGTCGCATCGAACGGACGGGCGCGCAACTGCGGCAAAGCGCATAGGTAGTAAATCTTCGTGACAGGCAGCAGGGCACCCCGCCCTGCCTTCGACAGCGAGCGGAAAGGCCTATCGCGGCTGGCGCGCAACTGAGAAAATGCAGTTGCGCAAGAATCAGACCTTCTGCCGGTCGACCAGCACCGAGCATTTGGCATGGCGCACGACCCGGTCGGCGGTGGCGCCGATGAAGTAGTTGGAAAAGTCGGGAACGTGCGAGGCGACGATAATCAGGTCGGCGCCGTGGCTTTCGGCGGCCGAGATGATCGCTTTGGCGGGCGGGCCGTTGCGGATCTCGACAGTTGCCGCAACACCGGCTGCGGCGAGCAGCGCTTCCAGCTGCCCGCGGCTATCCCTCATGACGTCCTCGACCATATTGGCCGGCAGTTCGATCGCGACATAACTCGGCACATCCTCGACGACATTGAGCGCGATGATCTCGCCGCCTGCGTCGAGCAGAGACGCGGCCTTGCGAAGGATTTTTTCTCCCTTGTCGATGCCGCCGAGCGCGATCGCTACGATGATCTTCCTGTACATGGCTTCCCTCCATGACTGAGATATAACGTTTTCCTCTAATGGAGATATGGGCGCATTGATCGCAATCAAGTGGGCGCAAGTCATCGTCAACATCTGCTCAACGCTTCATCCTCAAAAACGGGTCTTCTGTGAACAATTGGAATGCGCCATATAGGGATCAAGTACGGCAGCCGAGGGGAGATCAGCGGCGAATGAACCGGCGAAACTTCCTCGGGCTTGCCACGGGCGGCATGTTTGCCGCCACCGCCGGTACGCCTTCTATCCTACGGGCCAATTCAGAGGCAGGAGAACAAGCCATGACGACCGATACTTCCTATGCGCTGACACGGCCCGCCTATATCGACCGGTCGCATCTGGTCGTGACCGACCTCGGTCTGGTTTCCGGCTTCTACCAATCGATGCTCGGCCTGAAGGTGATCGAGAAGACGGCGAGCGGCGAAGTGCTGGGTGTCGGCGACCTGCCCTTGCTAACGCTGACGACCGCAAAGAATGCGACCATCGCGCCGCGCAATGCCGCCGGCCTTTTCCACACCGCCTTCCTGATGCCGGACCGGACGGAGCTCGCACGCTGGCTGCGCCATGCGGCACAGAATAACGTCGCGCTGGACGGCGCCTCGGACCATCTCGTCAGCGAGGCGATCTATCTTTCCGATCCCGAAGGCAACGGCATCGAGATCTATGCCGACCGGCCGCACGAACAATGGAAATTCCATGAGGACGGCATGGTGGAGATGGCGACGCTACGCCTCGACCTGCAGGCGCTCTACAACAGCGCGCCTGATGAGCGCTGGGACGGCATGGCTGCGGGGACGGCGATCGGCCACCTGCATCTGCAGGTCGGCGACATCCCGCAGGCCGACGCCTTCTACCGCGACGTCCTCGGCCTCAAGCTGATGGCGCGCTATCCGGGCGCGAGTTTCTTTGCGAGCGGCGGCTACCACCACCATCTCGGCGCCAATATCTGGAACAGCCGCGGCGCCATGGCACGCGCCGGCAACATGACCGGGCTGTCCGACTACAAGATTCGTTTCAACGACAAGGGCACGCTGGATGCGGCCGTCTCCAAACTGGATAATCTCGAGATCAAAAGCGAGAAGCGCGACGGCGGCATCTTCCTGAAAGATCCGTGGGGCATTGGCCTAACGCTGTCGGCTTGATCCAAAGAGGCTATCGGACCTTCTCGGCGCCCGATGGTGTCGTCACCTGCGTCGGCCCACCACCATTTCCGCTCGGCGATGGTGAACGGTCCACTGCTTCCGGAGGCCTTGCCGGGGCGGAGACGGGATCGTCGTTGAAGGTGCCGGGGCCGGATGGTTGCGCATTGATCGGGTCCGGCTTGGTCGAGGCTGTCGCCGTTGGATCATTGCTGCTGGGGTCGGGCCAGATCGCGACACTGACGCCAGCGATGATGAAGACCGCCAAGCCCGCCCCAAGTATCCCCCAGACCCACCATCGCCGTTGGTCGGAGGCGTCAAGCGCCGCCTTGTCCGCATAAGGCGGCTCGGTGCCGTAGGTCTCGGTCGTATTGATCTGATCTCGATCTGCAGTCATAGCTGTAACTCCTTCCGAGGCCGAACTCCCGTGACCGAAAACTTGTTCCAGCGCTAAGGCCCAATATGCACATGTCCGGTACGGACACAGGCGCTGGAGTGCCGGGGGAACCGGAACCGCATCGGCGCGTTTCCGTCACGAAGCAATGGGCTTCGGGGGGACCTCACCGCAATGGGCATCGCAAATGGCATCCGCAAACAAGCAAAGAAGATCGCCATCGGCGAACGCCACACCAGCGCTTGGGCACAGTCGCTAAAGGAGGCTGCGGAAGAACTGCCGCCGCCGCCGCTGCACCGGCTGGAAAAAGACGGGCTCGATGTCAGCATGGCCTGGGCGATCATCGGCATCTTCGGCATTCTCTTCCTTGCCGCCGTCTATCTGATGTCGCTGATCCTCATTCCAATCACGCTTGCCGTCGTCGTCGGCATGATCCTTGGCATGGCGGCGGAAAAGCTCAGCAAGATGGGCGTGCCGCGGCTTGCCAACGCCTTCATCCTTTCAAGCAGCGTGGCGCTGGTGATCTTCCTGTTGATCAACTCACTCGCCGACCCGCTGATGACGCTTGCCAATGAAGGCCCCGCCTTCGCCGAGCGAACCATCAACCGCATCATGCCTTATCTGGAGCGCATCACATGGCTGCATATCACGCCGGCGACATTCGAAAGCGGGTCGATGTCGATCGGTGCGCTGCTCGAAAACACTGGCAACGTGCTGCACGTGGTGACAAGTAGCCTGACGCCGGCGCTGGTGCAGGGACTGATCTTCTTTGCGGCGCTGCTGTTTTTCCTCGCTGGTCGGGTCAACCTGCGCAAGACGATCATCATGACCTTCCGCACCCGCACGCAGCGCCTGGCGGCCATCCGAGTCATCAATGCCGTCGAGCAGGTACTCGGATTTTATTTCGCAACGGCCTCGCTGATCTATGTCGGGCTCGGCGTCGTCATGACCGTCATCGCCTATGCCGGCGGGCTGTCGGCCCCGGTGCTCTGGGGCTTCTTTGCCTTCCTGTCGAGCTTCATCCCCTATCTCGGCATCACTCTAATGACGCTTGCTGTCGCCATCGCCGGCATCCTGACTCATGATGGCATCCTCATCGGCCTAATGCCGGCCGCAGCCTTCTTCACAGTGCATCTCCTCATGGAGAACCTGATCTTCCCCGCAGTGATGGGACGGCGGCTGGAAATCAATCCCTTCGTCGTCTTCATCGCCATCCTGTTCTGGACATGGATGTGGGGCGCCGTCGGCGCCATGCTGGCGCTGCCGCTCTCGCTGATCGTCATGACTGTCATCGACGAACTGCTGATCGAGGAAAAGCCGCAGCCGCAATTGCCGAAATGATCAACCGGGGGAACGTCCGTGGCATCTGATCTCGATCTTACCGAATCCGATCACGACCAGATGGTGAGCGGCCGTTCTCTCTGGGGGAAGAGCGGCATACGGCCGGAATGGCGGCCGATCGAGCAGAGCTTTTCCACCGACGTCGCGGTAGTCGGCGGCGGCATCACCGGTGCCCTGGTTGCCGAACATTTGACGGCGCGCGGTTTTTCCGTTGCGGTCATCGACCGGGAGGAGCCCGGCTTTGGCAGCACCGCGGCGAGTACGGCGATGCTGCAATGGGAAATCGACAGCACGCTCAGCGAACTCGAGGATTATTACGGCTTCGAGCGCGCGGCCGGCATCTACCGCCGCAGTGGTGCTGCGGTCGCCGGCCTTTCCAAGCTCATCGCCGCAAACGGCATCGCCTGCGGCTTCCGGCCGCGCAACACACTCTATCTCGCCGCCAACTGCGAAGGCGCGCGCAACCTCAGGGAGGAGCGCCAGCTTCGCCGCCGGGCCGGCCTTCCCGGCGTCTATCTCGAACATCCCGATCTCTTCACACATTTCGAGCTCGACCGGGATGGCGCGATCTATTCACCGAGTTCGGCGGAGTGCGATCCGCTGCTTCTGACCTGGGCCCTGATCGAGATGGCGGCGCGGCGCGGCGCACAGCTGGTCAACGCTTCCGTGACTGCGCTTCACAGCGAAGGCGATCACGTGGCAGCGGAGACGGACGGAGGTCACCTCATTGAGGCGCGGCACATCGTGCTTGCGACCGGCTATTCGATGCCGGGCCTCGACATGCCGAAGCTGCACCGGGTCAGTTCGAGCTGGGCGCTCGCCACCGTGCCGCAGGACCCGGCAAATTTCTGGCGCGACAGGGCGCTGATCTGGGAGAATAGCCACCCCTATCTCTACATGCGCACAACGGCGGACAATCGCATCGTCGCCGGCGGCGAGGATGACGATACCACGGATGCCGAGGCACGAGATCGGAAGCTGCCGGCCAAGACCCTAGCGATCCAGGAGAAGATGAAGCGGCTGTGGCCGAAGGCGGATACGCGCGTTGCCCATGCTTGGTGCGGAACCTTCGGCGAGACGGTCGACGGTCTGCCGCTGATCGGCCCGGTGCCGGAGACGCCGCATGTGTTCTCAGCCTATGGCTACGGCGGCAATGGCATCACCTTTTCCTATCTCGCCGCGCAGATGATCGGCGCCATGCTAGCCGGCATGCATCGCGACTGGTTCGAGGATTTCGCGCTCGACCGGGATGGGCCGGGTTTGCGCCGTTTTGGAGAGGATGTGGCGCGGGCCGGGAAGGAGCTGAGGTAAGTAAGGTCTCACATCGACTGTCGTGGCGTGGGGCACCCCCTCTGCCCTGCCGGGCATCTCCCCCACAAGGAGGGAGATTGGCTGGGCGCGATGGCTTCCTTAAACAAGGGGCCGTCACATGAATCGTAGATTTAGGGCGAGGCATGGCTTCTTGCCGATCTCCCCCCTTGTGGGGGAGATGGCCGGCAGGCCAGAGGGGGGTGCCCCCCACGGCCTGCCTTCAATCACTCCGTCGTCTTGTCGTCGCCAGTGTCCTCGACATCCCCGAGGCGGACGAATTGCGTGCCTTTGGCCTTGAGATCGACCAGCGCCTTGGCTGCCACCCCCTCGCCGGCCGCATGGGTCGGCTGGTTGACAGCCATGCGGCCTGATGTCACCGCAGCCGCTTGAACGGACAGGGCAGCATCAATCATAGAGATAATACTTGTTCCACTTCTCGCGCGGCACCTTCTCGCCGATCTCGTAATTGAGCTCGCGCACGTTGATATGCTGCGGACCAGTGATGCAATTGTAGGAGAGATGGTACCAGTCGCCCTTGCTCCGAAAGACGGCACCTGGCGCCTCCAGCGAATTGTCGCCGGGGATCGGGTCCTTGAAGGTATAGGCGATCACCTTGTCGGGCTTGAAGCCCGTGCTGTCCTTGTTGATGCGGCTCATCGCCTCGGTGTCGCAGCTCTGTTCCAGGCGGGTCGCGGGATCGAGTTTTTCCAGCTGCTTCTTGATGGCGGGATCGACGGCAAAGGCGGGGGCAGCAAGGCTTGCGAGGGATACAAACAGGACCAGACGTTTCGGCATTGCGGAAAAAATCCCTTACTGTTCTGCAATTTTTACCCCACCCCCGACAGCTTGCCGGGAGCTTGGCACGTGCAAATTCACTGAGATAGCGGACTTTGTTAAATAATGTGGTGACATCAAGGCAAGGCCGGCAGAGCGTCCTCCTTGTCTGTGGAAGGGCAGCTGTACTCTTGCCGCACCCTTGCCGCTTGATCCGGCGGCGGCGCGCCTCTATCTCTTGCCAACCCGACATTCCGACCCGGAGCCATTCCTTGTCCGCTTTCAAGAGCCTGCCGACACCGCCTGCCGCACCGAAGAAGCCGATCTCCGATACGCGCCACGGCATTACCCGCACGGACGACTACGCCTGGCTACGCGCCGACAACTGGCAGGCGATGTTCAAGGATCCGTCGATCCTCGACCCTGAGATCCGCCGCCATCTCGAAGCCGAAAACACCTATATGAACGCGGCGATGGAGGACACCAAGCCGCTGCAGAAGATGCTGTTTGCCGAAATGCGCGGCCGCATCAAGGAAGACGACAGCTCGGTGCCGATGAAGGACGGCGCCTATGCCTACGGCACCTTCTATGTCACCGGCGGTGAACAGCCGCGTTATTTCCGCATCGCCCGCGACGGCAACGTCGCCGACGAGACGATCCGCACGGTGCTGCTCGACGGCGACAAGGAGGCATCAGGCAAGGCCTATTTCCGCCTCGCCGGCCTCGACCATTCGAGCGACCACAGCCGCGGCATCTGGGGTTATGACGACAAGGGTTCGGAATTCTTCACGCTGCAGGTGCGCGACCTCCAGACCGGACAAGACCTTGCCGACCGGATCGAGAATACCGGCGGCGGCGGCGTCTGGGCGCCCGACGGCAAGAGCTTCTTCTATTCGGCGCTCGACGAGAACCACCGGCCATCGAAGGTGTTCCACCACATTCTCGGCCAGCCGCAGTCGGAAGACCGGCTGGTCTATGAGGAGGCGGATGCCGGCTTCTTCATGGGCGTCGGCGGCTCACTGCTCGACGATTTCATCTATATCGACATTCACGACCACGAAACCAGCGAATACCGGCTGCTGTCGACCAAGGATTTGACCGCCGAGCCGAAGCTGGTGGCGGCGCGCGAGGAAGGCATCGAATATTCGCTGACCGAGGGCGGCGACGTCTTCTACATCCTCACGAATGACGGCGGCGCCAAGGATTTCAAGATCATGGAAGCGCCGGTCGATAATCCGGTGAAAGAGAACTGGCGCGAAGTGGTCGCCCACAAACCCGGCACGCTTGTTATCAGCCACATGGCCTATGCCCGCCATCTTCTGTGGCTGGAGCGCAAGGATGGGCTGCCGCAGATCATGATCCGCGATCGGGCGACCGGCGAGGAACATGCGATCGCCTTCGCCGAGGAAGCCTATTCGCTGGGGCTGCAGGGTGCGGCGGAATACGACACGGATATCATCCGCTTCTCCTATTCCTCGATGACGACGCCGTCGCAGCTCTATGATTACAACATGGTGACGCGCGAGCGCACGCTGTTGAAGACGCAGGAAGTGCCGTCCGGCCACAATCCCGACGACTACATCACCCGCCGCGTCTTTGCCCCGGCATGGGACGGCGAGAAGGTGCCGGTCACTCTGCTCTATCGTAGGGACACCCCACTCGACGGCAGCGCCCACTGCCTGCTCTATGGCTATGGGGCCTACGGCATCACCATTCCGGCCGGCTTCAACACCAACTGCCTGTCGCTCGCCGATCGCGGCTTCGTCTATGCGATTGCCCATATCCGCGGCGGCAAGGACAAGGGATTTTCCTGGTATGAAGACGGCAAGATGGACAAGAAGACCAACACCTTCAAGGACTTCGTCGCGGCGGCCGATTATCTGAATCAACAGAGGTTCACGTCTTACGCGAAGATCATCGCCGAGGGCGGATCGGCCGGCGGCATGCTGATGGGTGCGGTTGCCAACATGGCGCCGGAGAAGTTCGCCGGCCTCATCGCCGCCGTACCCTTCGTCGACGTGCTCAACACAATGCTCGACGACACTTTGCCGCTCACTCCGCCGGAATGGCCGGAATGGGGCAACCCGATCGACAGCAAGGAAGAATACGAGCAGATCGCCTCCTACTCCCCCTATGACAATGTCGACACGAAAGCTTACCCGCCAATCCTGGCGCTCGGTGGCCTGACGGACCCGCGCGTCACCTATTGGGAGCCGGCAAAGTGGGTGGCGAAGCTGCGCGACAAGACGACGGGCGACGCGCCGATCCTGCTCAAGACCAACATGGACGCCGGCCACGGCGGCGCCTCGGGCCGCTTCCAGCGGCTGGAAGAGATCGCGTTTGAATATGCGTTTGCGATCAAGGTTGCTGGGAAGATGTGAAGGGCTGGGTTGGGGGTGCCACACGGTACCAAGGGAGAAAAAATGGCCGTCTATATCGCCCTCCTCCGCGCCGTGAACGTCGGCGGTACCGGCGCGCTGCCGATGGCCGCACTGAAGGCGATCTGCGAAGACCTAGGCTTTTCCGACGTCAAGACCTACATCCAGAGCGGCAACGTGCTTTTCCGCGCGGATGAAGCGGAAAAGGCGGTGGAGGAGCGGCTCGACGAGGCAATCGGCAAGAAGCTCGGAAAGCGGCCAGGCGTGATGGTGCGCAGCCGCAAGGAACTCGACGGCGTAGTCGACGACGCACCCTTTCCCGATGCCAAGCCGAACTTCCTGCTCGTGTACTTCCTGCCCGAAAAGCCGCCCGGCGATGCGCTGGAAAAGATGGTGGCGCCCGACGGCGAGGAGGCCAAGCTCGCCGGCAGGGAAATCTATGTACACTATCCCAATGGTTCCGGCCGCTCGAAGCTGAAGCTGCCGGCGCTGAAACCGGGAACGTCGCGCAATCTCAACACCGTACGCAAGCTCGCGGAGATGGCGGCGGCGTTGGAGGACGGGGACTGAGGATGTCAGCGCAATTCCAGCAAAGCCGCTTCGCACTTTTGCTGGAGTTGCTTTAGGCCCTCGGCATTTCCACTACCGGCAGGAAGAGCATTTTCACGAAGGTGCGGAGCATCAGCACCTGCTCGGCCAGCGTGTTCGGCTCCTTCAGCGTCTTCGACAAAACGATGCCGCCTTCCAGGACGGAGGACACCATGTCGGCGAGCTGGTCGACGTCGACGGGTTCGCGCGGCGGATAGACTTCCATGATCTCGCGGAGCATGCGGCCGAAGCGCCGCCGCCAGGCAAGCACCGCATTCCGGTTGGTCTCTTGGATCTCCCGGTCGAACAGCCGCTCGTAATAGCAGACGGTCGCCACCAGGCAGCCGGGATGTCCGTTCGGCAGGTCGGAGAGCAATTCGGAAAGCAGCTTCAGGCCGAGCAGGAAGGATTGCAGCGGATCGCCGGTCAGATCGCGCGCGCGGCCGAAGATCTCATCATAGATGCGCTCGTCATTATCGATGTAGCGGTTGAGCAGCGCCTTGGCGAGCTCGTTCTTGTCTCTGAAGTGATAGAAGAAGCCGCTCTTGGTGATGCCGGTCTCGGCGATCAGCTCCTCGATGGAGGTGCCGCCGAAACCCTTCTGCAAGACTGCCGCTTCCGCCACATCGAGGATGCGGGTCCGCGTTTCCTCGCCCTTTCGCATGTCCCCTCCTGTACCGGCGGTACAGTTTTCAGTGTTGCACGATCAGATCTGCCTCCGCCCCCGGCAAGATCGGTCGAAGCAAGCGATTGATATCAATCGGTAAAAACCAAAACCGCTTGGAGTATACCGCAAGTCGCCTAGTTTGGCAGCCAATTAAGCGCCAGAACATCATTCATCGACGGCAGCCAATCGGGTGTCGCGAGGGAGAGGCTTCAACAATGGCAAAGTACAGAAACGGGTTGCCGCAGCTCAAAGGCGGCACCTTCATTACCGACGGCGGCATGGAAACGACGATGATCTTCCAGGAAGGAATCGAACTTCCGCATTTCGCCGCCTTCATATTGCTGGCTTCCGAAGACGGGCGGCAGCGCCTGCGGAATTACTATCGCCGCTATCTCGACGTCGCACGGCGGCACGGCACGGGCTTCGTACTCGACACCGCCACATGGCGGGCCAATCCGGACTGGGGGCAGAAGCTCGGCTATACGAGCGAAGCCCTGAGGGCGGTCAACGAGGAAGCTGTCGACCTGCTCGTCGGCTTGCGCAGCGCCTATGAGCGGCCGGAGCAGCCGATCGTCATCAGCGGCGCCATCGGCCCGCGCGGCGACGGCTACAAGGCGGGCGTGATGGATGCCGCCGAGGCGGAAGACTACCATGCCTTCCAGATCGGGGCTTTCGCCGGCACCGAGGCGGATATGGTGACCGCCTTCACGCTGACCAATGTCGACGAGGCGATCGGTGTGGCGCGGGCGGCACGGTCGCTCGGCATGCCCTCGGCCATTTCCTTCACGCTGGAGACGGATGGCAGGCTGGTGACGGGCCGCAGCCTTCAGGAGGCGATCGAGACGACCGATGCGATGACCGGCGGGGCGCCGGCCTATTACATGATCAACTGCGCCCACCCGACGCACTTCGAAACAGCGCTCGATGCGGGAAGCGCCTGGGTGAAGCGCATTTCCGGCATTCGCGCCAATGCCTCGACCATGAGCCATGAGCAGCTCGACAATAGCGAGACGCTGGATGCGGGCGATCCCGAAGATCTCGGCCGCCGCTACCGCAAGCTCATCGGCCGCATGCCGCAGCTCAGCGTGCTTGGCGGCTGCTGCGGCACCGACCACCGCCATGTCGCGGCGATCTGCGAGGCATGCTTGCCGCAGGCGGCATGACGACCTGAGAGGGAGGAAGTGACAATGACGGTAATAGGCGCGCTGCCGGGCCGGCGCGGCTGGCACGATCTATGGCTTGCGATCACCGGACGGCGGAGGCGCGCCGAGCCTGAGCCGGCCGTGGAGGTGGCGCTGCGGGATAGTGATCTTGCCTTCGGGGGTTTCGACGGCCCGATGACCTACGGGCTCGAGGCGGAGCGGCGCGAGGGCCGGCCCTCGCGACGCAGGCGGCTGCGGGAGCCGGTCGGCTTCTGACGAAGGGAAAGGCGGCGTCCGCCTTCGGCGACGGCGCCTTTCGTCTCGTACCCGGCCGGCTAAGGCGTGCCGTGTATGCCCCCCTCTGCCCTGCCGGGCATCTCCCCCACAGGTGGGGAGATCACGAGTGGCTTGAACTTCCTGTCCATCTACCGTTTCGCCGTGCTGGACGTTCGTTGTTTGGGGAAGCCCGTGAGCCCAGCCAATCTCACCACCTGCGGGGGAGATGCCCGGCAGGGCAGAGGGGGGCGCCGCGGCACAAAGCCGACGTCAGCCTTCGACGGCCCCTTTCGTCTGTTTGGCCCTGTAGCCGCTGATCTCCTCGCCGGCGGTCGGCGAGAAGCGCAGGTTCCAGAAGGTGGCGGTGATCGAGATGATGGTGACGACGATGAAGGCGGCGGAGAAATCGCCAAGAGCCGGCGTCTCAGTGCCTGACAAGGCCATGGAGCCGTGCAGCGCCAAGGCGCCGATGCAGATGCCGAGCGACAGCATGAGCTGCTGGAAGGTGGTGTAGAAGCTGGTGGCCGAGCTCATTCGCTCCTTGCTGATCTCGTCATAGGCAATGGTGTTATAGGCGGTGAATTGGAACGACAGGAAGAAGGCGCTGAGCACCAGGACGACGAAGATGAGCGGCATCGGCCAGTCCGGCCGGAAGGCGGCACAGAGGCCATAGCCGATCGTGCCGAGGATGCCGTTGAGAACGAGGCTTCGCCGGAAGCCCAGCCGGCGGAAGACGAACTTCGCCATCGGCTTCATGGCGAGAGCGCCAAGCGCGGTGGCGATGATGATCTGGCCGGCCGCAGCCGCAGACAGGCCGAAACCGATTTGGAAGAGCAGAGGCAGCAGGAAGGGCTGCGCCCCTTGCGTGATGCGGGTCAGCGAACCGGCGATGACAGACGTGCCGAAGCTCGGCACCTTCATCAGCGAAAAATCCATGATCGGCGACGGGTGCTTGCGGGCATGCCGGAGATAGCCGATGCCGAAGAGCAGGCCGATGGCGATCAGGAAGATCGAAAAGGCGCCCTCGCCTTCATGGCTCGACATTTCGAAGCCGAAGAGCAGCGAGCCGAGCGAGATGCCCGAGAGAATGAAGCCGATCGTATCGAAGGGACCGCTTGCCTTGCCCTTGACCTCGTCGATGTAGATCGAGACGAGGATCATGCCGATGATGCCGATCGGCACGTTGATATAAAAGATCCAGCGCCAGTCGAGATAGGTGACGAAGAAGCCGCCGAGCGGCGGGCCGACGATCGGCCCGATCAGCGCCGGCACGAGCAGCCAGGACATGGCGCTGACCATATCCTTGCGGTCGACGCTGCGCATCAGCACCAGGCGCCCGACCGGCATCATCATCGCGCCGCCGATGCCCTGCAGCAGCCGCGCCAGCACCAGGAAGGACAGCGTCGGCGCGAGCGCGCAGAGGATGGACCCGACGACGAAGACCGCGATGGCCGAGCGGAAAACGGTGCGGGAGCCGAAACTGTCGGCCATCCGGCCGCTTGCGGGAATGAAGATGGCAAGGCTCAAGAGATAGGAGGTCAGGGCGATCGACATGGCCGGAGCGCCGACGCCGAAATCGCGCGCCATGGTGGGCAGCGCTGTCGCAAGCACGGTCGCGTCGATGTTTTCCATCAGCATCGCACTCGCGACAATCATCGCGATCACCCGGAAATTGGGCGCGGCGCGCCGAACCATCGGCGCCTGGTAAATCTGATCCGACATCGTCCGGGATCACTCGCGGTGGCGCGGCGGAGCACACAAGGCAGCAGGGCCGCGGGGATGACATGGCGCAAAGCCAACGGGAGACGATTTGCTATACGCCCGCGATCATGGCGACGCTATGTCCTTTATGGCAAAGCTGCTTTGACGAGAGGTAAAGGCAGGTCACGATTCCTTGCATTGGCTCGATCTTCGTGAAGGTCCGGCTTGCGCCACAGACACCCCGGCCCTACCTATGAACCATGACCTCCGCCCTGCAGAAAAACCGGCCCGGTGCGGCCTTTCCGTTCGACAACAGTTATGTCGGCTTGCCCCCACGCTTCTTTGCGGCGCAAGCGCCGACTGCGGTGGCGGAGCCCTGGCTGATCAAGCTCAACGAGCCGCTCGCTGCCGAACTCGGGCTCGACGTCGAGACCTTGCGCCGTGACGGCGCGGCGATCTTTTCCGGCAATCTCGTTCCCGAAGGAGCCGAACCGCTGGCGATGGCCTATGCCGGGCATCAGTTCGGCGGCTTCTCGCCACAGCTCGGCGACGGCCGGGCGATCCTGCTCGGCGAAGTGGTCGACCGCAGCGGTAAACGCTACGATATTCAGCTGAAGGGCGCCGGGCCGACACCGTTTTCGCGCCGCGGCGATGGGCGGGCGGCGCTCGGCCCGGTGCTCAGGGAATATATCATCAGCGAGGCGATGTTTGCGCTCGGCATTCCGGCCACGCGGGCGCTGGCGGCGGTGACGACAGGCGAGCCGGTCTATCGCGAAGAGGTGCTGCCGGGCGCGGTCTTCACCCGCGTCGCGGCAAGTCATATCCGCGTCGGCACGTTCCAATACTTCGCGGCTAGAGGCGACACCGACGGCGTGCGGGCTCTGGCCGATTATGTGATCGACCGGCACTATCCGGCATTGAAAGA
This sequence comes from Rhizobium sp. 25PS6, assembly GCF_032464655.1. Taxonomy (NCBI): domain Bacteria; kingdom Pseudomonadati; phylum Pseudomonadota; class Alphaproteobacteria; order Hyphomicrobiales; family Rhizobiaceae; genus Rhizobium; species Rhizobium sp. 25PS6. The sequence continues at coordinate 66,641 of NZ_JAWDIV010000020.1, read as the reverse complement.
GGCCGAGAACCCCTATCTCGCGCTGTTCGAAGCGGTTTCAGACCGCCAGGCGGCGCTGATTGCCCGCTGGCTGCATGTCGGCTTCATCCATGGCGTGATGAACACCGATAATATGACCGTCTCCGGCGAGACGATCGATTTCGGCCCCTGCGCCTTTATGGACGCTTACGATCCGGCGACCGTCTTCTCGTCGATCGACCAGCACGGGCGTTACGCCTATGCCAACCAGCCCGCCATCGGCCAATGGAACCTCGCAAGGCTCGGCGAAACGCTGCTGCAGCTGATAGACGCCGAGCCAGACGGCGCGGTCGAAAAGGCGAATGCAGTGATCAAGAGTTACGGCGAACGGTTCCAGGCGCATTGGCTGGCCGGCATGCGCGAAAAGATCGGCCTTGCCGGCGAAGAGGACGGCGATCTCGACCTGGTGCAGGCGCTGCTGACGCTGATGCAGGCGCAGGGTGCAGATTTCACCCTGACCTTCCGGCGGCTGTCGGATCTTGCCGGCGATGACGCCGCAGAGCCTGAATTTGCAGTGGGTTTCCGCGAGCCGGATGCCGGCGGCGCCTGGCTTGCGCAGTGGCGCGAGCGGCTGTCACGCGATCCACAGACGGCCAGTGAGCGTGCTGTTGCTATGCGCCGCGTCAATCCGGCCTTCATTCCGCGCAATCACCGCGTCGAACAGGCGATCGAGGCCGCGGTCGAAAACGGCGATTTTTCGCTGTTCGAGGCGCTGCTGACCGTGCTGTCGAAACCCTATGACGACCAGCCGGGCTTTGCCGCCTATAGGGAACCTCCGAAGCCCAACGAACGGGTGCTTGCCACCTTCTGCGGAACGTGACAGGTGCTTCGACCGTTTCGGTGCGGCAGTTGTGCCACAGCGATCCGCTTCCATCCGGCCCAGCGCCCCGTTCGACGCATCCGCACCCTGCGGCAATTGTGGCCGTTGAAAGGCATCTCCTTCGCGCTATCTGGCTGATCGGCGGGACTTTTCCGCCGATCCCTCAGCCCGGCTAACCTCAGCGGGAGACTGCCTTATGGCGATCATCGTCACCTCCATCTTCTTCATCATCATCGGGCTCACACTCGGCGGCGGCGGGCTCTGGCTCGTCACGCTCGGCGGCAGCGTCTTCTATCTGTTCGCCGGGCTGATGTTCCTGATTACCGCCGGGCTGCTGTTGATGCGCAAGGCTGTGGCGCTCTGGGTCTATGCAGTGCTCGTCGTCGCAGCACTCGCCTGGGCGATTTGGGAGGTCGGCTTCGACTGGTGGCAGCTTGGCCCGCGCGGCGGCATGATCATCCTGCTCGGGCTCTGGCTGCTGACACCATGGATTCGCCGGCCGCTCGGCCTGCGCAGCCCGACCGGCATCACTTACGCCGCCAACCCCTGGCCGCTTGCCGTGCCCGTCGTTCTCGCCATCCTGGTCGCCCTTTATTCGATGACGACAGACCCGCATGATCTTGCCGGCGAGCTGCCGAAGGATACGGTCGCCGCCCAACCCGCCTTCGGCGGCAGCGTGCCGGATGGCGAATGGCATCAATACGGCCGCACGCCATTCGGCCAGCGCTACTCGCCACTCGACCAGATCACCGCCGAAAACGTCTCCACCCTCAAGGAAGCGTGGCGATACCAGACCGGCGACGTCAAGCGGCCGGACGATGTCGGCGAGACGACCTATCAGGTGACGCCGCTCAAGGTGAAGGACACGCTCTATCTCTGCACGCCGCACAACTGGGCGATCGCGCTCGACGCCAAGACCGGCAAGGAGAAATGGAAATACGACTCCAACTCCGGCATGAACCCCGACCGGCAGCATCAGACCTGCCGCGGCGTCACCTATTATGCCGATCCAACTGTCGCCGCCGGCCAGCCCTGCGCCGAGCGTGTCTACCTGCCGACCTCGGATGCCCGGCTGATCGCGCTCGATGCGGCAGACGGAAAGGTCTGCACCAGCTTTGCCGACCAGGGCGTGCTGCATCTGGAAACCGGCATGCGCTACAATCCGGCCGGCTATTATTATTCTACGTCGCCGCCGGTCGCGGTGGCGGGCAAGATCATCGTCGGCGGGGCGGTGAACGACAATTATTCGACCGAGGAACAATCCGGCGTCATCCGCGCCTTCGACATCAACACCGGCGCGCTGGTCTGGAACTGGGATTCGGGCAATCCCGACGTGACGACGCCGATCACCGAGGGCCAGACCTATACGACCAACTCGCCGAACAGCTGGTCGGTTTTCAGCGTCGACGAGGCACTCGGCATGGTCTACATCCCGCTCGGCAACCAGGTGCCCGACCAGATCGGCATCAATCGCAGCGAGAATGTCGAGAAATTCTCGTCTTCGATCGTCGCGCTCGATATCGCCACCGGCCAGCTGCGCTGGGTGCGCCAGACGGTGCATCACGATCTCTGGGACATGGATGTCCCGGCCCAGCCGGCGCTGATCGACCTGACCAAGCAGGACGGCACGACCGTTCCCGCCCTCGTCGGCCCGACCAAGCAGGGCGATATCTATGTGCTCGACCGGCGCAGCGGCGAGCCGATCATCCCGGTCAAGGAAATACCAGCGCCAGGCGGCGCGGTCTCGGGCGATCATACCGCGCCGACACAGCCGATCTCGGACCTCACCTTCTCGCCCGAGCCTCTCCAGGAAAAGGACATGTGGGGCGTGTCGCTGTTTGATCAGATGGCCTGCCGCATCGACTTCCACCGCTACCACTATGAGGGCCGCTATACGCCGCCTTCGCTTAAAGGGACGATCGTCTATCCCGGCAATTTCGGCACCTTCAACTGGGGCTCGGTGGCGGTCGACCCGGAGCGGCAGATCATGTTCGGCATGCCGACCTATCTCGCCTTCACCTCGCGGCTGGTGCCGGCCGCCGATATTCCGCCGAGAGGCCAGGACGAGAAGGGCAGCGAACAGGGGCTGAACCGTAATGACGGCGCGCCCTACGGCGTCTTCATGGGTCCCTTCCTCGGACTGCTGCAGATCCCCTGCCAGGCGCCGCCATGGGGTTATGTCGCGGGCGTCGACCTGCGCACCGGCAAGATCGCCTATATGCACAAGAACGGCACCGTGCGCGACATGACGCCATTGCCCCTGCCCTTCAAGGTCGGCGTGCCCGGCATCGGCGGGCCGATGCTGACCAAGGGCGGCGTCGCTTTTCTCGGTGCTGCGGTCGATAACTACCTGCGCGCCTACGACGTGACCAACGGACGAGAGATCTGGAAGGCGCGGCTTCCGGCCGGCGGCCAGGCGACGCCAATGACCTATACGACCGATGACAACAAGCAATATGTCGTCATGGTCGCCGGCGGCCACGGCTCGGTCGGCACCAAGCCCGGCGATTATGTGATCGCCTATACGTTGCCGTGACGTGAAGCTTCCCGCAAGCTCTGCGCAGGTTTGCCGCGCCATTCTCTCCCCGTTTTTCGGGGAGAGTTTTTATGGAAATTTCCAGTAATATTCGCAACTATTACGGCATCGGCGGCCTTTTCGATCAGCCGGCCAAATCCAAGAATCAGCAGACGGCGGATTTCACGAAAACGGCCTCCAATGCCGCGCCCGGCCTCGAACCGAGCAGCACGCCGCCGTCGATCGCCAATACCATGTGGGCCCTTCAAAGCGCTGAAGGCCCTTATATCAACCCGCCTTCCGAGGAAGAAGTGGCGGCAAGGGCGGCGCATAATTCCCTGGTCGACGAATTCTCCAAATGGGGAAACATGACGCCGGCGGAATACATCCGGGCCCGCTACCTCGAGCAGCACGATCTGTCCGAAGCCGATCTGGCCGCCATGCCGGCCGACCAGCGCGCCGCGATCGAGAAGGAAATCGCCGACCAGATCAAGCGCGAGATGGCCGGCATCGAGGATGACGGCACCGAGACGGTGGACGACGTACCGGCTGCTTGAGCTGGAGCATTTCGAATTGCCCGCATTTGAGAAAGACCCCTCCCCAACCCCTCCCCACAAGGGGGAGGGGCTGCCGTGTGGCGCCCGTTGCATTTCATTCCTGACGGTGCAGCGTGTGGCAGCGTATTTTGGTGGCAGGATCTCGCCTCAGGTTAATCCCTCCCCCTTGTGGGGAGGGGTTGGGGAGGGGTTTTCCGACGCGAACCGGACAGCTGTCGATGATGCCCTTCACATTTTCCTGGTTCACACCATCTCGACGATCATGCGGCCGACTTCGGCAAAGACCGGGTTGAGCTCCTTTACCGGCACGGTCGTCTCGCTGATATAGACGGCGGCGACGATCGGGCCGCGATCCGGCGGCCAGATCACCGCGATATCGCCGAGTGATCCATTCGGGCCGGTGCCGGTCTTGTCGCCGACCTTCCAATCCGCAGGCAGGCCGGCCCTGAGCCGTTCCTTGCCTGTCGTGCTCGCCACCAGCCAGGCGATCAGCCTGTCCGAGGAGGCCTCGGTGAGCACCGAGCCGAGCGTCAGATTGCCGAGCGTGTCGAGCATCGCATCCGGTGTCGTCGTGTCGCGCGGATCACTCTTCCTGCCCTCGTTCAGCGTCGGCTCGGTACGGTCGAGACGCGTCGTGCCGTCACCGATCGAGCGCAGCCAATCGGTCAACCCCGCCGGACCGCCGAAACTTTCGAGCAGCAGATTGCCGGCAGTGTTGTCGCTGACGGTCACCGCCGCCTCGCAGAGTTCGGCAAGGGTCATGCCATCGGTTCCGGCGTGTTTTTCGCTGATCGGCGAATAATCGACGAGCTTGTCCCTGCCGTAGCTCACCCGCCGGCCGAGGTTCTCCTCGCCCTTGTCGGTCCGGGCAAGCACGAAAGCGGCGGCCAGCGCCTTGAAGGTGCTGCACATCGGAAATGCCTCGCTGCCGCGATAGCCGAAGGAGATGCTCGTCTCGGTATCGAGCACGGAGACGCCGAGACGGCCGCCGGTGCGTTTTTCCAAAGCGGCAAGGCGATGTTCAATATTGTCCTCGCCCTCGCCTGCACTCCCCTTGGCCCCCTCCTCGGCATTGGCTCGAAGCGTCAGCACGGGTAGGCACAATGCCGAGCCGATCAGCATGCGGCGGGTCAGACTGAGATCCATGAAATCCTCCGGCGAATCAGGAGGACAGAGCTAAGCAGCGATTGCGGCGGCATCTCGTCCCCGCGGCGACCTTTGTCGTCCGCCGAGCGATGTTAATCGTCCATCGAGCGATCTTGTCGTCCGCCGCGCGTCTCCGCCCGCCCGATCATGCGGCGCGGGTGACCTCGACCGTCACATGCGACAGTTCTCCCAGCGCCGAGAGCCTGCCCTTGTAGAAAGCCGGGTCGCGCGGCTGCGAGGTGAGAACGGCGACGATCGCGGCATGATGGCCGGGGCCGACCTGCCAGACATGCAGATCGGTGATCCGGTCATCCTCCGTCTCGATGGCGCCGCGGATTTCCGCTGGCAGCGTCTCGCCTTCGGGAACGACGTCGAGAAGAACGCCGCCCGAGGATCTCATCAGGCTCCAGGACCAATTGGCGATCACCAGCCCGCCGACGATGCCCATCAGGGGATCGAGCCAGAGCCAGCCGTAGAGACTACCGAGCGTCAGCGCCGCGATGGCGAGCACGGAGGTCAGGGCATCGGCGATGACATGCAGATAGGCGGCGCGGATATTGTTGTCGCCGGTCTTTGCGTGATGGGCATGGTCGCCATGTCCGTGATGATGATGGCTATGGGCATGCCCGTGATGCGCATGATTGCCATGCGCGACATGGCCGCCGCCGGCCAGCAGCCAGGCGCTCACCAGATTGACGGCAAGGCCGATCACCGCCACGGCGATTGCCTGGGCAAAGCCGATCGGCACAGGATTGGACAGGCGCAGCAGGCTCTCCCAAGCCATCAGCAGGGCGATCAGCGCGAGGACGATGGCGCTGGCGAAGCCGGCGAGATCGCCGAGCTTGCCTGTGCCGAAGGTGAAACGCGGATTGCGCGCCTGCCGGCGGGCGAAGAGATAGGCGAGCGCGGAAATCAGCAGTGCGCTGGCATGTGTCGACATGTGCCAGCCATCGGCGACGAGCGCCATCGAGCCGTAGATGGTGCCCGCGGCGATTTCCGACACCATCATCACCGCCGTCAGCGCGATCACCAGCCAGATGCGCCGCTCGTTGCGCGCATGATCGGTGCCGAGGAAGACGTGATCATGTTCCAGGGCATCAATTCCAGCTTTGTCGATTCCGGCACTCATGACAGGCTCCTTCGTCGCCGCGCTTAGAGCGGTTCAGCGTTTCATGAAAACGCATAACCGCTCTAAGGTTTTGTTTTTACGCAATTCTCGGCAAAATCGCTTCGCGCTTTGCCGGGGAAAACCGCTTCACACTTTTCCCGGAATTGCTCTAGCGCATATAGGTTCTCAAGACTTCCGATATTTCCTCGACCGCCTCTGCCCTTGCCGCATCGTCAGCGGCATTCAGCACATGCTCACGCAGGTGATCGTCCAGCACCTCGCCGGTCAGCCCGGTCAGGGCGCCGCGGATCGAAGCGAGCAGTTGCAGGATCTCGCCGCAGGGACGCTCGGCCTCGAGCGCGCGCTCGACCGCCTCCATCTGCCCCTTCAGGCGGCTGATGCGGGCGACGAGCTTCTTTTTCTGCAGTGTGGTATGGGACATGACAGGTTCTCATATAGTATAGGGGGGTATGCTATCAAGACTGAAGCCGGAGCTCAATGCCATGTTGGGGCTCCGAACCCCATTGACAAAGGCTGCGTTTCCGACGATCTATGACCGATGATCGAAAACGCGCACCAGAGCCGCTCGTATTTTTGGCTGTACCTGTAAAGGGCGGCCGGACAAGATCATATTGTCAACAAGCCGCCGTCAGGCGGCTTTGTTGTATCGGCAGCGTCCTGACGGCAGACTATCAAAGGACGCGAAGACCATGACCGAAATCGAAGACAGCGAAATTTCACTGATGCGCCCATCGGTGGTGACCATCCGTGCCGCCAAGCCGCGCGACCTGCCCGAGCTCGGCGAGATGATCGCCCTGCTTGCCGCCCATCACGGCGATGCGGCTGCCACTACGCCGGAGCAGCTGGAGCGCGACCTCTTCGGGCCCCTGCCCTGGATCAATGCGCTCGTCGCCGAGACCAGCGAAGGGCTGATCGGCTACGCCATTCTCGTACCGCTCTACAGGGCGCAGGAAGGCAAGCGCGGCATGGACCTGCACCATCTCTTCGTGCGCGACGGCCATCGCGGTCACGGCACCGGCCAGCTCCTCGTCGACCGGGCGCGCGAGACCGCCCGCAATGCCGGCTGCGGCTACCTCTCCGTCAGCGCCGCGACCGGAAACGTGCTGGCGCACCGCTTCTACGAACAGCTGGATTTCATCCCGCGTCCGGTGACCGGCATGCGCTACCTGCAGTCGATTACTTAAAGCGCATCGCGATCTTCCAGATTCGCGTGATCAATCCTTTTGAGTTTTATTTTTGTAAGGAGCTTTTCATGCCTGACTTCAAACTCCATTGCTTCGCTCTCTCGGGGAATTGTTACAAGGTCGCACTCTTCTTTGCTCTCGCCGGCATCAAGTGGGAAAGCATTTTCGTTGATTATCTGGGCGGCGAAACGCGAACTGAAGAATGGCGAAAAACCATCAACGAACAGGGCGAAGCGCCTGTGCTCGAACATGGGCAAATGAAGATCAGCCAATCGGGTATTATCCTGGACTACTTGTCAGAGGTGACAGGCCAGTTTGGCGCGCAGACGGCCGAAGAACGACGCGACGTCATGCGCTGGATCCTTTTCGACAACCATAAATTCACGAGCTATTACGCGACGCTGAGGTTCATGTATGGCCTGCAGAAGAGCGGCGAGACACCCGTCGTCGAGTTTTTAAGACTGAGGGCTAAAGCTGCCTATGCAATTGTTGACGAACATCTGGCGCACCGGGCCTTCATGGTCGGCGACCGGGTGACGATCGCCGACCTCTCTCTGGCGGGCTACGTCTTCATGCCGGAGGAAACCGGAATCGATCACAGCGCCTATCCGGCAATCGCAGCCTGGAAAGATCGTATCAGCAACATGCCCGGCTGGCGCCATCCCTATGATCTCATGCCTGGTCCTACATCCCTGTAAGCAGGATCGAGATCGGCTTTCGGAAAATGCAGCGCCCTTTTATCCCGCAAAACCACTGCACATTTTTGCCCGACATGCTTTAACGCCCCGGCACCGCCTTCAGATAGGCGGCGATCGCCTCGCGATCGGAGGCCGCCAGGCGGGCGATGTTCTGCTGCACATCGACCATCTGGCCGCCGACGGAATCGAAATCGGGCGTGAAGCCGGTTTCGAGGTAGCTCACGATATCGGCTTCGCTCCAGCTGCCGATGCTCTCGGAGGCCGGGGTGATATCGGGTATGCGGCCCTTGCCTTCCGGATTGGGCGCGCCGGCAAGCCACTGATCCGCCTTGAAGCCGCCGAGCGCATCACGCGGCGTATGGCATTCGCCGCAATGGCCGGGGCCTTCGACGAGATATTGCCCGCGCTTGATCTTGTCGTCGCTCTTTGCCAGGGCGACGCGCGGCTGGTCGTTGAGATAGAGGAATTTCCAGCCGCCGAGCGCCAGCCGGATGTTGTAAGGGAATGGCAGGTCATGCGGCGGCGCGACGTTTGCGCTCTTCGGCAGGGTTTTCAGGAAGGCGAAAAGATCGTTGACGTCCTTGTCGCTCATGCGGGAATAGGAGCCATAGGGGAAGGACGGATAGAGATGCTGCCCGCCCGGGCCGACGCCCCGCTTCATCGCGTTGCCGAACTCAGCAAGTGTCCAGCCGCCGATACCGGCCGTTTCATCGGGTGAGATGTTCGGCACATGGAAGGTCCCGAAGGGGCTCTTCAGCGCCAGGCCGCCTGCAAGTGTCAGCTTGGCATCGCCTTCGGAACCGGGTGCAGCATGACAGCTGACGCAGCCGCCCGCCCAGAAAACCATCTGGCCGTTTGCCAGGTCGGGCGCGCCGAGACCCGCCCAATGGCTCTCCGGCAGCGGATCGGGTGCGGTGACGAGATAGAAGGCGCCCCCGCCGAGGACGGCGACGCCGATCAGACAGAGCAGTACCCGGATGAACCTGCGGACCATGCGCCGCCTCCCCTGTTGTCAACATTTCCCTGCAGTCGATCCCGCGACCGGTCCGCGCAGGCGGAGAATAAGGCGATCCGCGCCGGCGGCAAGGCTGGCGCGGATCGAGTATCCAGATGAAAACGGCCTATCGCTCACTTGCCGAGGCGATAGGCCTTGTGACAGCCGGCGCAATTGGCGCCGAGCGTGTTCATCGTCGCACCAATGGCTGCGGGATCGGCCGGAAGCTGAGCCAGCGCGGTTTCGGCATCAGCAGAGAGTTTGGCGGCGCGCGCCTTGAAGTCGTCCATGTTTTCCCAAATCTTCGGGCTCGCTGCCTCGTCGCCGGTCTCCGTGCCCGGCTTGAACTGGTCGGGGAAGACCTTGGCCGTTGTGGCGATCGTCGTCAGCGCCGCCTTCACCGCTTCGGCGTCATACGGCTTGGTGCCTTTGGCGATGGCTGCTAAGGCCCCGGCCGAACCGCCGATCTGCTTCATCAACGCAACCCGCGAATCATGGGTGCCGTCGGCGGCGGTCACCGAACCGAAGGCCATGCCGGCCATGGCTACGGCCGCCGCTGCTGCTTTCCAATTCATATTGCTCTCCCTTTTTCCTCGGCCAAGCTGGCCGATGGCCAATCTGCACCGGCAGCATGACAAAATCCATGCTTCTGGGCAGTCACGTTTTGCCGGATCATCATAAAAACAATGTGATAGGCAGTTCTCTGCTTTATGCACGTCGTTATCCCGGAACCGCTGCACACTTCCGGGCGACATGCAGTGGCGCTCAAGCGCTTTTCCACCCCTGCCAGAGGCTGAAGGCGGAGACCGCAACCAGCAGCAGTCCGGCGAAGCGGCCGACAAAGGCCGTGACATCAGGGTTGGCGACGAGCAAGTCGCGGCTGCGGCCGGCCGTCATCGCCAGCGTGCCGTAGATGGCAAACTGGGTGACGACGGTCATGGCGCCCATGATCAGCCCCTGCATCCAGATGGGGCCATATTCCGGCCTGAGGAACTGCGGATAGACGGCAAACATGAAAATATAGGCCTTCGGATTGACCAGACAGGTGACGGCGCCCTGGCGGAAGGCGCGCCAGCCGGAGCGCGCGGTTCCCGGCCCGACCGCCTCGACGGTGATCGAACTGCGGATCAGCGAGATGCCGATCCAGATCATGTAGGCGACGCCGGCAAAGAGCAGCACGTTGAAAAACTGCGGCAGCATGGTGACGAGCACGCCGACGCCGGCCGCGCCATAGGCCGAATGCACCGCGCCGCCGGCCATGATGCCGCCGGTCGCCGCCAGCCCGCGTTTGACGCCGCCGGTCAGCGAATTGGCGAGCACGAAGAGCATGTCCATGCCCGGCACGATGATGATGCCGAAGAGAAGGGTGAAGAAGAGCCAGAGGTTTTCATGGTAGTTCATGTCAGTTACCGCCTTGGGTTCTGCGGGTCGTTTTGAAAGACCCTGATTGATTTCAATCCGATAGACGGCTCTATACGCAAACCCAACTGACAGTGTATTGTCAGGAGCGTGGCGGATGGAGAGGTAAAATGCGCAAGGCCTCCAGGCTTTTCGAGATCATTCAGATCCTCAGGCTGGCAAGAAAGCCGATGACGGCGGCAACGATGGCGGAGACGCTCGAAGTGACTGTGCGCTCGATCTATCGCGACATCGCCGCGCTTCAGGCAATGCGGGTGCCGATCGAAGGCGGGCGCGGTATCGGCTACATCATGCGGCCGGGTTTCGACCTGCCGCCGCTGATGTTCTCGATCGAGGAGATGGAGGCGATCGTGCTGTCGCTGGCGCTGCTCGAACGGACGGCCGACGAGGAGCTGAAACAGGCCGCGCGCCGGGTCAACCGGAAGATATCAGGCGCCGTGCCGGCGCCGCTGCGCCAGGCGATGGACAACAAGGCGCTTTATGCCTGGGGCTCGATTGCGCAGCCGGCAGGCTTCGACCTTGCGATCGTGCGCCGCGCGATCCGTGACGAACGCAAGCTGATGCTCGGTTACCGCGACGAACTCGGCCGCGCGAGCGAGAGGACGATCCGGCCGGTCGCGCTGATCTATTATTCGCAGACCGCCAATATCGTCGCCTGGTGCGAACTGCGCCAGGCGATCCGCAATTTCCGCAGCGACCGGGTGGAGCGCTGCGCAACAGCTGAGGATTTCTTCAAGGGCGACGGCGACCGGTTGCGGGAACTTTGGACCAGCGGTTGGACGGAGAAACCGATCGCCGTCTAGCTGTTCACCCAATCGCGATTATTCAGAGCGACATGCCGCCCGAAACCTCGATGCGCTGGGCATTGACCCAACGGTTGGCATCGCTCAACAGGGAGGCGATCATCGGCCCTATATCGTCGGGCACACCGGCGCGGCCGAGTGCGGTCATAGAAGCGACTGCACGGTTGATCTCCGGATTGTCCCTCACCATGCCGCCGCTGAAATCGGTCTCGATGGCGCCCGGGGCGACGGTGTTGACGGCAATGCCGCGGGGGCCAAGCTCCTTGGCCATGTAGCGCGTCAGCACCTCGACTGCACCCTTCATCGAGCCATAGGCCGATGCGCCAACCATGGCCATGCGGGCAAGACCGCTGGAGAGGTTGACGATGCGGCCGCCGTCCTCGATCACCGGCAGGAGCTTCTGCGTGAGGAAAAAGACGCCCTTGAAATGCAGGTTGTAAAGCTTGTCCATTTCCGCCTCGGTTGTCTCCGAAATCGGGGCGTGGTAGCTGGTGCCGGCATTGTTGACGAGAAAGTCGAAGTGCTCACGCCCCCAGCCCTTGAGGATCTCGCGAACACTTTCGACAAAGGCATCGAACGCCGCCACGTTGCCGGCGTCAAGTTGAAGTGCGGCGGCCTTGCGGCCCAGCGCCTCGATCTCAGCGACGACCTTCTCCGCCTCGTCGCGGTTCGAGTTGTAGGTCAAGATCACATCGACGCCGCTCCTTGCCAGATGGACGACCGTATTGCGGCCCAGGCCGCGGCTTCCGCCGGTTACGATTGCGATTTTCGAGGTTGAATTCTGGTTAGGCATTTCAGGTACTCCTGATGTTTTGATAGACCAGTTTATGCGCCGCAAGCTTGGAATCCTGAATGCCGAAACCCTGCAATTTCTTGCCTATTCCTCCAAACGCCTTGCCCAGCCGGGCCGAGGGATTAAGATCATCCTCACCGGCGCGGCAGACCGACCCCGCGTTCACTGGAGACTAAGATGTCCGCAGATCTGAAGCAGGCGCTCAATGGGTACATGGATGCACATGGCGGAGGTGACGGGCTCTTTGCCACCACTATCGACGGTCTTTTCCTGATGCGTTCCAGCACTCTCTCCATGCCGAAACCGGCGATCTACCGACCGGCGCTCTGCATCATCGTCGATGGCGCCAAGCAGCTCATGTTCGGAGGCCGGCTTTTCGATTACGAAGCGATGCAAGCGCTGATCATCAGCGTCGAGATGCCGGCTTTCGGACAGGTGACGAAAGCCAGTGCCGAACGGCCGATGATCGCCATCAACCTGGAACTCGACGTCACTATTCTACGCGAGGTGCTGGAGGAGATGGATGCACCGCCGAGGCCGGCAGGCGACGGCGGGCCGGGTGTTTTCGTACAAGAATTCGGCCCTGAACTGCAGGATTGCATACTGAGACTGATCCGGACCCTCGCAACGCCCGGGGCAATCCCGATCCTTCCTCCGACAATCATGCGAGAGATCAGTTTCTGGTTGCTTTCTGGAGAAAACGGCGATCAGGTCTGCAAGCTTGCGTTGCCGGACAGCCATACGCGCCGCGTGGCCGAGGCCATCTACTTGTTGCGCGGTAATTTTGCGGACGCCGTCCGGGTGGAAAAGCTTGCGGCGGCAGCCAAGATGAGCCCTTCCTCCTTCCATCAGCATTTCAAAATGCTGACCTCGATGACGCCGCTGCAGTATCAGAAGCAGTTGCGGCTACTCGAGGCCCGGCGGCTGATGGTGACCGATGGGTTCAACGCCGCAAACGCGGCCTATCAGGTGGGTTATGAGAGCGCCTCCCAGTTCAGCCGCGAATATGCCCGCATGTTCGGGACACCACCGAAGCGCGACATCAGTGAAATCAAGGCGATGCCGGTTGAGCCGGCAATCAGCTAGATGGAAAGCGTGCGGCTCACCTCGCGGCCGAAGCCGCGGATTTCGATGCTGGAGGCATGGACCTCGACGATCGCGAAGGCGTTTTCCATCTCGGTGTCGACGACGCCCTTGAAATTGACGAAGTGGCAGCCGCCGGCCAAGCCGTAATTGCCGACGTGGTCGTGGCCGTTGAGATAGGCGACGACATTGCTGGTGGAGGCGAGCAGCGCGACGATGCGCTCGCTGTCCCACATGCCGTGCTCGCTGGGCGGATGCACCGGATAGTGATTCATGACAATCACCTTCTCGCCGGCCTCGGCCGCTTTTGCGATTTCATCGCCGAGCCAGGCAAACTGCTCGTCGCTCAGCGCGGCATTCCAGCGATGGGCATTCCTCGCACCTTTTGCCTGCAGCTCCGCCAGCATCTCGGCGGCAAGGGCGCGATGATGATGGCCTTCTGGCGGCGCGAAGATGCTGACCTCGTTGCCGTCGAGCACGATAAAGCGCCAGCCGTGGCGCAAGAAGCTGTAATAGGGCGACGGCATGCCGAGACGCGCCGCGACTTCGGACAGGTGCCCCGACGAGACCGAGAAATCGTGATTGCCGAGCAGGAAGAGCGCCTCGTGCCTCAGCCTGCCGTAGACCGGCAGGATATCGTCGAAGCTTGAAAAGCTGCGGTCGATGACATCGCCGAGCGTCATGACGAAGCTCAGTTCCTCACCGTTGAAGATCTCGATCGCCTCGGCGACTTTGGCGAGGCTGTTGGCGTAATAACGATCCATGGCCACATGCGGCGCGATCGCCGCATATTGCGGGTCGGCGATGATGCCGAAGCGGAACAGGGGAGAAGCAGAGGAAGACATGGGGCGTGATTAGGAGCGGCCGATGACAGGCATGTGACGGCTTCGCGTGAAAACAAAACACCCGGCGCTTTGGACGCGCCGGGTGTCAAATTCAAAAAGGCAGACGACATCGCCGCCATGGCGGCGAGCCTGGTGCCGCCTACTTCGTGGCTTCTTCGTAACGTTCCAGGACGTAGTCCCAGTTGATCAGGCTATCGACGAAGGCCTCGAGATATTTCGGGCGGGCGTTGCGATAGTCGATGTAGTAGGAGTGTTCCCAGACGTCGACGCCGAGGATCGGGGTGGCGCCGTGAACGAGCGGGTTTTCGCCGTTCGGGGTCTTGGAGATTTCGAGCTTGCCGTTCTTGACGGAAACCCAGGCCCAGCCGGAGCCGAACTGGGTGGCGCCGGCATTGGCGAAATCGGCCTTGAACTTGTCGTAGCCGCCAAGATCGGACGTAAAGGCCGCTTCGAGCTTGCCCGGCAGCTTGTCGCCGCCGCCGCCCTTCTTCATCCACTTCCAGAAATGGATGTGGTTGTAGTGCTGGGCAGCGTTGTTGAAGAGGCCGGCATTGGTGCCGAAGGACTTCTTGACGACGTCTTCGAGCGACAGGTCCGAAAGACCGGCTTCGGCGGCGAGCTTGTTGCCGTTGTCGACATAGGCCTTGTGGTGCTTGTCGTGGTGGAACTCCAGCGTTTCCTTCGACATGAAGGGAGCAAGCGCTTCGTAGTCATAGGGAAGTTCAGGCAATTCGAAAGCCATGTCAGATCTCCTCTTGGCAATAGATTGCGTCTCGGCAGGTGAGGCGGAACATAGGAGGGGAAAGGGGGAGAGGCAACCGGCGAATTATCAAAAAACAACCGTCCGGAGGAAAATTTGCCTCAGTTGCGGGGTTGGAGTCGTGCGTAGAAATCGCCTGGGCAAATCAATGGGAATACCCGCCGCGAAAACCACTTTGCCTATTATGGAGATCAACGGAGACCCGATATGAACAGGAATATAATCCAGCCTCTCGCCACAGCTGCGCTGCTTTTGCTGGCAGGTGTGGCGCATGCCTCCTCCGATGACGCCTGGAAGCAGCTCGCCGCCGACGTCGAGGCCAAATGCAAGAAGGCAGCGGTCACGATCGAGAAGCCCAGCGCCACCGTCGATCCCTTCGGCAGCTCGCATTACGGGCTTGCCCTAGTGACAGGCAAGCCGAAGGGCGCCAAGGGGCTGATCGCCCAGATCTGCGTCTACGACAAGCAAAAGAAGACCGTCGAGATCGGCAGCGAACTGGACGCCAAGACGCTTGGTCTGACGCCGGCAAAATAGGCGGCCAGGGAATGCGCACAGGCGCCCCCAAAGCGGTCGCAGGTGAGAATCTGTGCCTTGCGTCACATTTCGTGGGGAACCGGAGCCTCCCTTAGGAGTTGAAAGGCTGGGCTTTACGGCGGATCGCGCTATTTCATGGGAGCGCAGAACCGCTGAAATCTTTTGTTTTATGCAATTCCTGGAAAACCGCTTTTCACTTTTCCTGGAATTTTCTGGGGAGATGCCGGCATGTCAGAGCTTCGCAGCAGCGCGGAAGATCAGCAAAAAATCTATCAGCGCTGGGCACCGGTCTATGACCGGGTCTATCGCGGCATCCTGCGCGATGGCCACCGCAAGCTTGCAGCCCTGGCCGCTGCGGCCGGCACCGACATCCTGGAGATCGGCGTCGGCACCGGCCTGACGCTCGGGCATTACCCGCGCCACTGCCGGGTGACCGGCATCGACATTTCCAAACACATGATCGCGCGGGCGCGTGAAAAGGCGACACGCGAAAACTTTGAGCATGTGCAGGCGCTGGAGGTGATGGATGCGCATGCGCTCACCTTTGCCGACCGGTCTTTCGATGCGGTCTGCCTGCCCTTCGTCATCACCCTCATCCCCGAACCCGAACGGGCGCTGGACGAATGCGCCAGGGTGCTGAGGCCGGGCGGCGAGATCATCCTCGCCAGCAAGCTTGGCGACGGCTCCGGTCTGCAGGGCGCAATCGAGACGGCGGTGGCGCCGCTGGTGCGTCACATCGGCTGGTCCTCCGCCTTCCGCATTCACCGCATCGTCGCCTGGGCCGAGCGCCGCGGTGACTTTGCCGCTGCCGATATCCTGCCGGTCTTTCCGAACGGCTTCTTCAAGATCATCCGGCTGAAGCAGCGCGGGCTTGCCGGCTGAGACCGGAAATTTTTTCCCCGCGTCGCTTATTCTGATGCTACCGTTCGTCTGAGGGGACTGCATGACATCGGATTTCTTCTTTTTCATCGTCGTGGGTTTCTGCGCGCAGATCGTCGACGGCGCACTCGGCATGGCCTTCGGCGTGCTGTCGACGACGAGCCTTCTCGCCTTCGGGGTGCCGGCGGCCAATGCCAGCGCCATGACGCATGTGGCGGAAATGTTCACCACCGCCGCCTCGGGCATCTCGCATGCCTATCACCGCAACGTCGACTGGCGCCTGGTGGCGCGGCTCGCACCGGCAGGCATGATCGGCGGCGCGATCGGGGCCTATCTGCTTTCCAATATCGACGGCAAGGTGATCGAGCCCTTCGTGTCGGCCTATCTGATCGCGATCGGGCTGGTGATTCTCTACAAGGCGTTTCGGCCGCCGCCGAAGCGGGATGTTCGCGACTGGATGGTGCCGCCGGTCGGGCTTTTCGGCGGCGTGCTCGATGCGATCGGCGGCGGCGGCTGGGGGCCGATCGTCACCAGTTCGCTCGTCAGCCGCGGCCACGACCTGAAGCGGGTGATCGGCTCGACCAATTTCACCGAATTCGCGGTGACGCTGACGATTTCCCTGACCTTCATCCTGACGCTCGGCTGGTCGGAACTCGATTCGGCGATCGGCCTGATCATCGGCGGCGTCATTGCCGCCCCCTTCGGCGCGATCCTCGTCAAACGGCTGCCGGTGCAGCCGCTGATGGTGGCGGTGTCGATGATCATCATCGGCACTTCGGCGATGCGGCTCCTGTAAAGACAGGGCGATCACAGCCTCGGCCGGAGTTACAGATTTCGGCCGAAATAGACATCCACGGAGGCGATCTTGTCGCCGCGGAAGCGAAAGCTCTCTATGTTGCGGAAGCTGCCGCCATCCCGTTTTTCGGCACGGTAGCGGACGACCGCCTCGTCGCCGTCGATCGCCAGGAATTCGATGTCAAAGCCGCGGAAGACCGGCTCCTTCGGCCAGCAGCGCTCGAAATAAGTCGCCCGGTCGATGTGGTCGTCACGCGGGCTGGAGAAGGTGAAATCCTCCGTCAACATGGAGCCGACGATATCCTTGCGGTCGTCGAGATAGGCGGCGTAGAGATGACGGACGGTCTGTTCTCGGGATGTGCGCATGTCGCTCATGGCAATGTCCTCAGATTAACCGATTGCATCATGCAATCGGTTAAGTTCTAGCACTTTCGTCCGGGACGGTCCACAGGCGATCGATGCCCGAAGCCGTCTTGAAGGATGGGCCATAGCGCGGTTATATCAGCACGTGCCCGCCCTGGAACGGCGAGCGCATGCACCGCTACGGCCTATTCGCTCGACCTCGAAAAGCTCGATCTTCAGGACAGTTTCATCCGCGCCGATTTCCTCGCCGCGGCAACGTGCACATCATTTCATCAGGCGCGGCGGAACCCGTGCTTCCAGATCAATGCCAGGGCCGAGAGAATGAC
Source organism: Rhizobium sp. 25PS6 (assembly GCF_032464655.1). NCBI lineage: Bacteria > Pseudomonadati > Pseudomonadota > Alphaproteobacteria > Hyphomicrobiales > Rhizobiaceae > Rhizobium > Rhizobium sp. 25PS6. The sequence continues at coordinate 48,980 of NZ_JAWDIV010000020.1, read as the reverse complement.
CGATACGCAGTGGGACGCCAGCGCCAGGCCGGGCTCGATCTACTGGAAGCGCAATCTGACGATCTCGCTGATCGGCTCCTTTACCACGATCGTGGCGATGACGCTGCTGCTTCCCTTCCTGCCGCTTTATGTCGAGGAACTCGGCGTCAGCGACCATGCTGACATCGTGCAATGGTCGGGCATCGCCTATGGCGCCACCTTCTTCGCCGCGGCTCTGGTCGCGCCGCTCTGGGGCCGGCTCGGCGACATCTACGGCCGCAAGCTGATGCTGGTGCGCGCCAGCCTCGGCATGACGCTAGCGATCTCGCTGATGGGCATGGCTGGCAATGTCTGGCAGCTGGTGGCGCTGCGCCTCTTCGTCGGGCTTGCCGGTGGCTATGCCTCCGGCTCGATGGTGCTGGTGGCGACGCAGACGCCGAAGGATCGTTCGGCCTGGGCGCTCGGCGTTCTGTCTTCCGGCATCATGGCCGGCAATCTCGTCGGGCCGCTCATCGGCGGCGCACTGCCGCCGATCATCGGCATCCGCGGCACGTTCCTCGCCGCCGGCGGCATGATCTTCCTCGCCTTCCTCGCCACGGCCTTCCTGATCAAGGAGGAAAAATCGCCGGCCCGCAAAAAGGCGGCCAAGGCCAGCGGCGGCTGGAAATCCATTGCCGACAAGCGGCCCGTCATCGCCATGCTGGCGACCGGCATGCTCTTGATGTTTGCCAATATGTCGATCGAGCCGATCATCACCGTCTATGTCGCGCAGCTGGTGCCCGTCGAATCCCAAGTGACGATGGTATCAGGCGTTGTCATGTCGGCCGCCGCCCTCGGCAGCATCCTGTCAGCCTCATGGCTCGGCAAGCTCGCCGACAGGATCGGCCACTGGCCGGTGATTTCAGGCGCGCTCGCCGTCGCCGGCCTGCTGCTGATCCCGCAAGCCTTCGTCACCAGCGCCTGGCAGCTGATTATCCTGCGTTTCCTGATGGGTGTGGCACTCGGCGGGCTGCTGCCCTGCATCGCCGCGGTCATCCGCCACAGCGTGCCGGATAGTGCGGCCGGCAGCATTCTCGGGCTTTCGATTTCCTCGCAATATGTCGGCCAGGTGGCCGGCCCCATCCTTGGCGGTTTTGTCGGCGGCCATATCGGCATGCGGGCGGTGTTCCTCGGCACCTCGGTGCTGCTTCTCGCCGGTGCGGCCTATGCCTGGGTAGTCCGGCCGAGGGATACGGAGACCCGGGACTCGACCTAAGGATTATTGGCGCTTCCGCAGATCAGCTCGACGCCTGACCGGGCAATCGCTTCCAATACCTCGCGGCTGTCGCCGGCGCGGGCGCGGACGGCGAGCGAATGCATGACGGCGGAGGCGAGCCTGGCAAGCATCTGCGGATCGGCGCTTTCCGGAAGCTCGCCTCTTTCCACGCCAAGCCGCATGCGCTTCTCGATCTTGTCGTCGAAATCGTTGAGGCTGCGGCCGAGCACCTCGCGGACCCGCTCATGCTGGACCGCCTCGGCCGACGCCGTGCCGATCAGCAAACAGCCGCGGGCGGCGGTTTCACCATGCAGATAGATCGCCAGCGCACCGGCATAAACGCGGGCGATGTTGTCGCGCAGCGGCAGTGACGGGTCGAGCGCCTCGGCGAGCGTATTCATGCCGTCCTGCCGATACCCCTCCAGCGTATCGAGATAGAGATCCTCCTTGTCGCCGAAGGCGCCGTAGAGGCTCGGGCGGTTGAGGTTGGTCGCAGCGCTCAGATTGTCGAGCGAGGCGGCGGCAAACCCCCTGTCCCAGAAGACATCGCGCGCCTTGCCGAGCGCCGCCTTGGCGTCGAAGGCCCTCGGGCGGCCACGCTTCTTCTCGTCTTTCATATTTGTACCGTTTCGCATTAAATTCTTGACGAGAGTTATTTTATGCGAAACAGTACAGATATTCAACGCTATCGACGGGCGGCATTGACTGCCTCCCCAAGGAGAGGAAACCGCAATGAAACTTTACATGCACGCCGCGGCCTGCTCGCTTTCGCCGCACATTATCTGCCGGGAGCTGGGGCTCGATATCGAGCTCGTCCAGGTCGACCGGCAAACCCACAGGACGAGCACCGGCGAGGATTATCTCGCGATCAACGGCAACGGCTATGTGCCGACGCTGATGCTCGACGATGGCAAGGTGCTGACCGAGGGGCCGGCGATCGTGCAGTTCCTCGCCGACAGCGTGCCCGAAGGGGCAGCCCTATTGCCTGAGGTCGGCAACATTCGCCGCAACGAGGTGCAATCCTATCTGAACTTCATCACCGCCGAGCTGCACAAGCCGATGGTGTTGCTCTTCAATCCGATTTATTCCAGCGTTCATGGAGAGGTCCGCGCGCTGATATCGAAGCGGCTGACATGGCTGAACGGCCGTCTTGCCGGACCCTATCTCACCGGCGATGCCTTCACGGTGGCGGATGCCTATCTCTTCGTCTGCCTGAACTGGTCGCCCTGGACCGATATCGATCTCAAGCAATGGCCGGCGCTGCACGGCTTCATGGCGCGGGTGGCGGCACGGCCGAATGTGCGCGAGGCGCTGCAGGCCGAAGACCTCGAAGCCTTCGATGCCGACGGCGTCTATTTCGCGCCGCATGCCTATCTCGCTTCGTCAGGACGGACGGGCGAGCCGGTCAGGCCGTAAACCCCGGGTCGCGCCCGCACGCATCCCGCGCCTGGACGACCTTCAGAGGGCGCTGACCGCCACCGGCAAAGCGCGCTTATGGGCGGTCGCCCGATAGGCGGCGAGGATGCGGCGGCGGGCAATCTCGCCGACCGGCTTGCCTTCGAGGAAATCGTCGATTTCGTCATAGCTGACGCCATAGGCCTCCTCGTCGGGACGCAGCGGCCGCTGGTCCTCGAGATCGGCGGTCGGCACCTTGAACACCAGTTCGTCCGGGGCGCCGAGCCGCTTTGCCAGCAGGCGGACGCGGCGCTTGTTGAGGCCGGCGAGCGGCAGGATATCGGCTGCGCCATCGCCGAACTTGGTAAAGAAGCCCATGACCGCCTCGGCCGCATGATCGGTGCCGATGACGAGGCTGCCAAGCGCCCCGGCAAGGGCGAACTGGGCGATCATGCGCTGGCGCGCCTTGATATTGCCGAGGATGAAATCCTGACGGCCGGCATCGGCAAAGGCGAGACCGCCGTCCTGCGCGGCGGCAAGCATCGCGTCCGCCGACGCTTTGATGTTGACCGCCATCGAGCGGTCGGCGCCGATCGTTTCCAGCGCCTTCACCGCATCGGCCTCGTCCGCCTGGACACCATAGGGAAGGCGCACGGCAATGAATTCGGCCGCATGCCCGCTTTCCCGCAGCTCGCGCACCGCCTTTTGGGCCAGCAGTGCTGCCGTCAGCGAATCGACGCCGCCGCTGATGCCGAGGACGTAGCCGCGCATGCCCGAGGCGACGAGATAATCCTTGAGGAAAGCGGTTCGCCGTTCGATCTCCCGCTCAGGGTCGATATCGGCGGCAACACCCAGTTCGCGGATGATCTCGCCTTGTTCGTCGAACAGCACAGTCATAAGCCACTTCCTCCCCGCTTACGGAATTTCGGCGCCACTATGGCGAAAAGATGGGGGAGGACGAAGCCGTTTTGGGCAAACCTGCCATGCATTTTATGCAAGTGGGCGGCTTGGTATCTCTCGGTAGGATGTGCGGCACCCCCCTCTGCCCTGCGCTTGCGCTCCGGGCGTTCGTCGCGGCAATCGATTCACTGGATCGATTGCTTCGGCTTCGCCGAACCGCTGCTCACTCTTCGCTTTCGCTGCGGCCGTGGGCCCAGTCCATGTAGAGATCCAGCGCCTTGCGGGTGACCGGGCCTTCCTGGAGATCGCGGTCGTCGAGACGGATGACGCCGACGACTTTGGAATAGTTGCCGGTGGTGAAGATCTCGTCGGCTTGCATGAAATCCTCGACGGAGAGTGTTGCTTCGTGCACGTCGAAACCGGCCTTGCGCAGCAGGCCAATGACGCGGGCGCGGGTGATGCCGGCGAGGAAGGTTCGGTTGGCGGCCGGCGTCATCACTACGCCGTCCTTGACCATAAAGACGTTCGAAGAAGCGGTTTCGACGACGTTGCCGTTCAAGTCGCGCACCAGCGCATTGTCGAAGCCGCGGCTGCGCGCTTCGGCGATCATGCGGCCGCTGTTTGGATAGAGCGAGCCGGTCTTCGCCTCGGTCATCGCCGTTTCCGGCGACGGGCGGCGGTAGGGCGAGACGGTGAGGCTGGTGCCGCCATGGCCACCCATCGGCGCCTCGAACAGGCAGAGCGCGAAGCGGGTTGAGTCCCCATCGACCGAGACGACGCTGCCCGGCGAACCGTGCTCGCCCCAATACATCGGCTTGATGTAGATCGGTGTGGCGCCATCGAATTTCGCGACGCCTTCCCAGGCAAGTGCCACAATCTCCTCGGCTGATTTCACCGGCTTCAAGCCCATGGCGAGCGCCGAGCGGTTGATGCGCTGGCAGTGCAGGTCGAGATCCGGCGCGATGCCGTCGAACCAGCGGGCGCCGTCGAAGACCGTGGAGCCGAGCCACATGGCATGCGAGGTCGGTCCGATCAGCGGCGGATTGCCCGGGAGCCACTCCCCGTCGACATGAGTCCAAGTGGTTGAACGGGGTGATGTATCGACGGCCATGATGGTTTCCTCCTGAAGCCGGAGAAGGAAAAACCGCCGCGGCAAGCCGGGTCAAGAACAAATCCCGAGCGGAAACACGGAAGCAAGAAAATGCCGAGGAATGGCGCCAGGCCGCAATATTCGTGCGCAGCGATGGCAGCTTCATCGATGGGTGCATCAGCAAAAATGATGGAATGGAATGTTGGAATAGCTGCCTGCCGCATGCGATGATGGGTGGAACCGCCGCTTAAGAGCGGCGCATCGACTTGATCCATGCTAGGCTCTTAAGCTCTTTTTTATGCATGTCGTTATCCCGGAACCGCTGCACATTTCCGGGCGACATGCATTCGGCAGCAAGGGAAGACGCCGATGAAAGCCATGTTTTACGAAGCCTTCGAACAGGCGCCGGAGATCCGTACCGTTGCCGATCCGACGCCTGCCGAGGACGGGGTCGTCATATCCGTCGGCGCCAGCGGGCTCTGCCGCAGCGACTGGCACGGCTGGATGGGGCACGATCCCGACATTCGCCTGCCACATGTGCCGGGACACGAGCTTGCCGGGCGGATCGTCGCCACCGGCCGCGGCGTGATGCGCTTCAAGGTGGGCGATCGGGTGACCGTGCCTTTCGTTTCCGGCTGCGGCCATTGCGGAGAGTGCCATTCCGGCAACCAGCAGGTCTGCCCGAACCAGTTCCAGCCGGGTTTCACCCATTGGGGCTCGTTTGCCGAATATGTGGCGATCGATTATGCCGATACCAATCTGGTGCACCTGCCCGATACGATCGACGATGCGACGGCGGCAAGCCTCGGTTGCCGCTTCGCCACCTCGTTTCGCGCCGTCGCCGACCAGGCGCGCACCGGGCCCGGCGAATGGATCGCCGTGCATGGCTGCGGCGGTGTCGGCCTGTCGGCGATCATGATTGCCACCGCGCTCGGAGCGAATGCGATCGGCATCGATATTTCGGAAGAGAAACTCGCCTTTGCGCGGGAGTGCGGGGCGGTGGCGACGGTCAATGCCTCCGGCGTCGCCGACGTTGCCGAGGCGGTGCGCGAGATCACCAAGGGCGGCGCGCATGTCTCGATCGACGCGCTCGGCCATCCCGTCACCTGCTTCAACTCGATCAAGAACCTGCGTAGGCGCGGGCGGCACGTGCAGGTGGGACTGATGCTCGGCGAGCATGCGACGCCGTCGATTCCGATGGCGCAGGTGATCGGCCACGAGCTGGAAATCTACGGCAGCCACGGCATGCAGGCCTGGCGCTACGATGCCATGCTGGCGATGCTTTCAGCTGGAAAGATCGCGCCGCAGAAGCTGATCGGACGCCGCATCAGCCTCGAGGAGGCCGTGCCGGCGCTGATGGCGCTCGACAAGGCTGAGGCCACGGGGATCAGCGTGATCACCCGGTTTTCATGAAGCGATGCCGCCCTGCCCGCCGGTGGCGCGCAATGGTGAGGAGCAAACGGGATTCGTCCGATGTCTTGCTTCTGCTGAGAAGAAGGGAACCAAGGCGCTGCCACGAATCTCTTCCCCCCAGCGGGGAGAAGAGGGAGCCAGGACCTTATTGAGCCAGCCCGATCGAGGCGAGATACGCAGCAGACGCCGGGATCTTCGACTTGTCCTTGATCTCGATGATGAGGCGCGGATTGCTTTCGAGCTTGGCAAGGGCCGCGAAGACCGCATGCCAGCGGATCGTGCCTTCGCCGAGGCTCCAGTGGCGGTCGGCATATCCGTCGGCATCCTGCAGGTGGACATGCTGGAGGCGATTGCCGGCGGCCTTGACGTAATAATCGACCGGCGGCGCACCGGTATAGCCATGGGCATAATGGGCGTGGCCGGTATCGATCGAGACGGCGACGGCGGGCGAGTTGAAGCTTTCGGCTAGCGCCACGCGAATATGCGGATCCTTGTCCTCGATGTTCTCGATGACCATGGTGCAGCCGATATCCTCGGCGCGCCTGACGGCGTCGCGCAGGGTCATGTGCGTGCGCTCGAGCAAGGCTTCGCGGGCGCCGGCATTGTCATCGAGATTGTTGTAGGACCAGGACGTATAAGGGCTGTGGATGACCATATGGGTCGCGCCGATGGCAGCGCAGACATCGAGGCCCTGCAGCAGGCGCCGGGAGACGATGGCGCGGATATCGGGATCTTCCGAGGCGATGGTGAAGCCCCAGAACGGGCCGTGAATGCCGAGGCGGCCGCCATGACCGTCGAGAAGCCGCCTGGTGCGGGCGGCAAGCGGCGCCCAGTCGCCGTTCAGAACCTCGGCATCGATGAAGCTCTGCAATTCGAGATCGCGGGACTTTTCGAAGAGCCAATCACGGTGAAGTTCGACTTCATCGAGCGTCATGGCGGCGCCGACGACAGGAAGAGAGGACATGGATGCGCTCCATCAATGTGAATGATCTGCCGGGACGGCGTGGAAGGACGGCCCCAAGAACGGCCGCCGCGTTCTATGCGCCCGTTCTGTGTCGGCGGTATTACAGGCGCCGAGCCTTTCGAACTCCTCCGGCCTCAGTCATTTCCGCATAGCTGATGCGGCATTGGCGGGCCTTGCGAAAACGCCCCGAAGTACCGATATCGGCCCCGACAGTCTCGTGACGCAGTGGCGCGCGAGCGGCGCTGAACCCTGGCAACGGAGCCGTTGTTCATCGCTTCGGCTGACGTAGCGCGCTTCTTTGAAAGCGCTCAGCGATGTTACCCCCAACAACAGGGCGGGTTGTCAAAGGCGTCGTAAAGGTCTAACGGCTGCGCCCGCAAGAAAAAGCCCGTAAGAAAAAGAAAGAGACATGATGTCCAACTCATTTGTGAAAGTGCCTGCGGGCGATGAGGCCAAGCGGTTTTTCGTCCTCGGCGACCGGGTCGAGCGGCGGCTTAGAATCAGCGGAACCTGGCTCAATATCTTCGACGTCACCGTGCCATCAGGCAGCCGGACGCCGAAACATGCGCATGCGAGCCCCGAAGTGTTCCGCATCATCGAGGGACGCCTGACGATCTGGCGCTTGAGCGACAGCGGCCCCGAAGAGATCGAAGCCAGCGCCGGCGACATCATCACCATCCCGCCCTTCATGGTGCACGGCTATTCCAACCGCGGAACCGTCCCCGTGGTCTTTTCTGCGGTGGTCGATCGGGACATGGCCGAGTTCATCGAAGCGGAAGGCACGACGGAGCCCCCGAAGGCCAGCCCTTCGACGGAGACCATCGCCCGCATGACGGCGGCGGCCAATGCCTACGGGATCACCATCCTCGCGGCCTGATGGCGCGCGAGTGCCTGATGCCGCTTTTCGGACGACATCAGGCACTGCTTCGTCAGTTATGCTACGGTTTTGGCGGTATCGATCTCAATCGGCTCACCAGTTCCTCCAAAGAAGTGTCGACCGTTTTCGAAGCCGTATCGATGACGATTGCATCTTGCCATTCGTCATAGGCTCTTTCGGAAATCTCTTGCCATGTTGGCTTCACCAGACCTTCGACGTCGGTGAGGCGCGTTTCAGCACGCTTGCGGTGCTCGGCTTTATCCGAGCAAACGACCTCGACCTCCGCCGCTATCACACCGGCCGCTTGCGCGACCGAACGCCACGCTGACCTGGTTATCCGGAGCGGGTTGACGGAGTCGGCGATAACGGTCCTGCCGAGGGTCAGATTGTCTCCGGCGATACCGTAAGCCGCGATATAGCCTGCAGGTCCGGCATCATCGGCTATGCCGGAGGCACGGATTGCTTGCTCGATGGTATCGACGCGCACATGGACCGCATTCAACCGCTCAGCCAAAGCGCGGGCAATCGTCGTCTTTCCACTGCCAGGCAGACCGCCAAAGATAATGAGCATCGTGACCTCGTCGTTTTTGGAGAGGCTCCACAAGAACGTCAGAGCAGCTCGCGGTCAGCGCAATACTTCACCATTAAGGCCCGGTTCGCAATTCCTTAGTCAGCACCGGGTTTTCACCACCGGCCTCAACGACGGTCCACCCGAGCGCGCCGTAGAATCCGACGGCGTCTCGCGCCGCATTCACAACCAATCTCTCGACCCCGTATTGTGATGCGAATTTTTCGAGGCCGGTCATGAGCATCCGGCCGTACCCTTTTCCCTGGCATTCCGCCCTAATCGCGACGGTTCGCACACACGCCGCCGCATCGTCCATCAGATCGAGGCGAGCCGCACCGACCGGAGTATTTTCGAGCAAAAGCAGCAAAGGGAAATGCCCATCCCTTCGGTCATCGGGATGGTTCGCATCATAGCCAATCAACCCGCGGGCCTCGAAAAGGACAGCGCGGCGGATGTCGTGGTAGGCGTTCCAGTGTTCATCCGCAGACACCTGGACGACCATCCAGGCGTCTTCGCCCTCGTCATTCGGAAATCTGGGCTCGTTCATAGATGGCCTCGTCGATGCTCGTGAACAACCGGCCGGTAACATCGGTGACGGCCCTCACGCCAGCTGCCCGTAAACGCCCTCCATGACCCAGGCGTCGCCCTCGGCCGCCTCCTTGACCATCTCGTCCCGCAACGCTCTGTCGTGATCGATGCCGTGCGCCCCGGCTCCCAATGCATATCATCAAGGTGGACAACCGGATGCTGAAGCTGCTCACCGATACGACAGGCGAGCCATGTTTTACCCGCGCCGCCATTGCCCATGATGAGCATGCGGTCAAAGGCGGCTGAGGGATCGGGAAACGTCATCGGCAACTCCGAGGACTTTGCGCTGATGCTAGTTTGTGTGACCTTAGCGCGAGATATTGAATGCTTTCAAATCAAAATTGAGCGCGTCCTATCCTTGCAGCCCTGTCCGCTGGAGGAAAACAATGTCTGCCGCCTTCGAGGACGCGCCAAACGTCTAGAACTCTTCCCAGTTGCCCTCGGTCGACGCCGGTGCGGCTGAGGTGCCGAAGGCGGCTGCGAGCTTGCCGCCGAGTGCGCGGGCCGGTGACGGAGCGGGCCTGGCATGGTCGGTGGCCGAAGCGGGGACCGGTCTGCGCGCCGCAAGCGTCGCCGCGACCCTTTTAAGACGCGCAGATGCGGTGCTGCTGCCGTTGGCGAAACTGTCACATCAAGACGCTATAAGGATTTTTGCCCGGCGCCTCTTGCGTCGGCACTGTTTCACCGTCAAAATTGCTTCATGCCTGACAGCGACCCATCCAGTACAAGCTCCGCCCCTTCCAACCCGGATCTCCCGGCCGAGGAAGCAGGCGACCATTGTAGACGGTGCGATGACCTCCGCCTCGCCTCAGGCATATCAAGGCTCCCGAGAGGGCCGCTTCCCAGACCATTGCCGATGACGGGTGGCCGCGGATCACTTCAGAGGAAGCGGTCTGATGGAACCTGCACTCATGTCAACACGATGGTGGAAAGACGACAGGCGATGCGTATATGCGTATAAGAGCGTCCCGTCGAATGCCTCGCCGCTTCGCCTGACGAATGCGGCATTACAACCTCAACGAATAGGGTCCCTGTGTTTCTGGAAATTGGAATTGTGGCGTTTCTCACCATCCTGAATGGTGTGCTCGCCATGTCTGAGCTGGCCGTTGTGTCTTCTCGAACAGCCCGCCTGAAGGTTCTCTCCGACAATGGAAGCAAGGGTGCAGCTCAAGCGATCAAACTTGCCGAAAACCCCGGTCGTTTTCTCTCTACGGTGCAGATCGGCATCACGCTGGTCGGCGTGCTATCCGGCGCTTTCTCGGGGGCCACGCTCGGCGGCCGCCTGAGCGGATGGCTGGAAGCCCAGGGGGTGTCATCGACGGCCGCCGATGCCATTGGCGTAGGTTCGGTCGTGGTGGCAATCACCTATCTTTCGCTGATCATCGGCGAACTTGTTCCCAAGCAGATTGCATTGCGGGAACCCGAAGCGGTTGCGGCCAAGGTCGCACCCGCTATGGCGGTCCTTTCAAAAATCGCGCTGCCACTCGTGTGGCTTCTGAACGCCTCCGGAAATCTTGTGCTGAAGCTCTTGGGCCAGGCAGGAAAAGGTGGCGACAATGTCTCTGACGCAGAGATCAAAACTGTTCTGGCCGAGGCGCAGTCGGCTGGTGTTATCGAAAGCGAAGAGTCCGCGATGATATCAGGTGTCATGCGGCTGGCGGACCGCACTGCCCGAGCGCTTATGACGCCCCGACGCGATGTCGAAATTATCGATATCGACGACAGCCTTGATGAAATTCGGACCCAGTTGCACAGGACGAAGCGGTCGCGGTTGCCGGTTCGAAAAGGCAGTTCGGACGAGGTGATCGGCATCCTTCCGGTGAAGGACTTCTACGACTCGATGTCCGAACACGGCACTGTCGACATCAAGGCGCTGACGCAGGATGTCCCGGTGGTTTCAGACCTTGCAACTGCCATCAATGTTATTGAAGCCATCAGGAAATCACCCATTCACATGGTGCTGGTTTTCGACGAGTACGGCCACTTCGAGGGGATTGTCTCGTCGGGTGACATTTTGGAAGCAATCATGGGGGCTCTCCAGGAGGGACCTGTCGATGAACAGGCCATCGCTCGTCGAGATGACGGTTCTTACCTCGTGTCGGGCTGGACGCCGATTGACGAGTTCGCTGAATTCTTAAACCTCAGGCTCGATGACGATTTGGAATATCAGACTGTGGCCGGCCTGGTGTTGGAGGAGCTGAAACATCTGCCCGAATTGGGGGAGAGCTTCACGAGAGGTGGATGGCGCTTCGAGGTCATCGATCTCGACGGGAGGCGCGTCGACAAAATACTTGTGTCTGAAGATCGAGGGTGACGGCTTGGCCCGTGTCGTCAAGCTCGACGGCAGCAACATCGACACGATGCGCATGGAAGACGTGGCCCGACACCAGGAGGTACCGCCATGGCATGGTCCGCCAGCCAATATGTGAAATTCGAGGACGAGCGCACGCGACCGTCGCGTGACCTTCTGGCACAGGTGCCGCTGCAAAACATTCGTCATGCCATCGATCTCGGCTGCGGCCCGGGCAATTCGACCGAGCTGATTATCGAGCGCTATGGGGCGGACGGCGTCTCCGGCGTCGACAGCGACATGAACATGCTGGAGGCGGCCCGCAAGCGGCTTCCCGGCACTGCCTTCGTCGAGGCCGATCTCGGCATCTGGCAGCCGACTGAGCCCGCCGACCTGCTCTTTGCCAATGCGGTCTTCCAATGGCTGCCCGATCATCTCGATATCTTCGACCGGCTGATGGACGGGCTTTCCGAAGGCGGCGTGCTGGCCGTGCAGATGCCCGACAATCTCGGCGAACCCTCGCATCTGGCGATGGAGGAGACTGCCCATGCCGGCCCATGGAAATCCGCCTTCGAGGTGAAGAGCGTGCGCCGCAAGCCGCTGCCGCCGCCGTCCACCTATTACTCCAGACTGATCGCCAAAGCTTCGCGCGTCGATATCTGGCACACGGTCTACAATCACCCGATGGCGGATGCGGCGGCGATCGTCGAATGGGTGAAGGGAACCGGACTGATGCCCTATCTCGCCCATGCCGGCGAAGAGCATCGCGAGGCATTCCTGGCGGATTATCGGGAGCGGTTGGAAAAGGCCTATCCCAAGATGTCGGACGGGCGGGTGCTGCTCAGGTTTCCGAGGATCTTCATGGTGGCTGTGAAAGGGTAATCGGCCGCCTACCACCAAGGTGACGTGGGCTCAGCCAGTCCGGATGGTGTCAAATGCTTGTTATCCCTCGCCTGCATATGTTGCGGCAAAGCCGGCGCGCAGTATAGTCGGCCGCAAATTCCAAGGAGATGGCACATGGACGCTGCCCCTACCCCGCCGGTCACCCTCGTCATCTTCGGCGCCACGGGAGACCTGACGCGCCGCCTGCTGGTGCCGGCGATCATCAATCTGACGCGCAGCCGCCTGGTGGGCGAGGATCTCCACATTCTCGGCATCGGCATCGAACCTGGTGACGACGAATTCCTGCGCGGGCGGCTCGACCAATTCCTCAACCATCTGAGCGGCGAAGCGCCGACAGTGAAGGACGAAGCCTGGGAGAGCCTGCGCCGGCGCATTTCCTATACGTCCGGGGATTTCACCAAGGACGATATTTTCGTCGAGATCGGCAAGCGCCTAGGCCCGAATGCCAATGCCGCCTTCTATCTCGCGGTGCCGCCATCCTTTTTCGGCACGATCGTCGAGAAGCTCGCCGCCCATGGGCTGACCGATGAAAGCGACGGCGTCTTCCGCCGTGTCGCCATCGAAAAGCCGTTCGGCACCGATCTCGCCTCGGCGCGGGCGCTCAATGCACAGATCCTCGCGCAGGTCGGGGAAAGCCAAGTTTACCGGCTCGACCATTTCCTCGGCAAGGAAACCGTGCAGAACTTGATGACGGCGCGTTTCGCCAACATGATGATCGAGTCCTTGTGGAACAGCCGCTACATCGACCATGTGCAGATCACCGCCGCCGAAATCGTCGATGTCGGCAGCCGCGGCAAATTCTACGATGCAACCGGCGCGTTGCGCGACATGGTGCCGAACCATCTCTTCCAGCTGCTGGCGATGATCGCCATGGAACCGCCGAACAGCTTCGATGCCGAGGCGATCCGCAACGAGAAGAGCAAGGTGCTGAAGGCGCTACGCATCTATACGCCTGATGAGGCCAAGACGCATGGCGTGCGCGGCGCCTATGGCGCAGGCCCACTCAATGGTGCTGCGCTTCCGGCCTATCGCCATACCAAGGACGTCTCGCCCGACAGCAGGACCGAGACCTTCGTGGCGCTGAAGCTCTATGCCGATACCTGGCGCTGGGCCGGCGTGCCCTTCTATCTCAGGACCGGCAAGGCGCTGACGGCGCGCGACACCGAGATCGTCATTACCTTCCAGCCGGTTCCCTTCGCGCAGTTTCGCGAGACGGAGGTCAATAGTCGCCTGCCGCCGAACCGGCTGGTGATCCAGGTGCAGCCCGACGAGGGCATGAGCATGGAAATCTCGATCAAATCGCCGGGGCTTTCCGTCGACACCGTGCCGGTCTCGCTCGATTTCCGCTATGCCGACAAATTCGATATTGCCAAGACGACCGGCTATGAATCACTGCTCTATGATCTCTTCATCGGCGACCAGACGCTGTTCCAGCGCGCCGACGGCATCGAGGCCGGATGGGCGGCGGTGCAACCCTTCCTCGATATCTGGGCTAGGGATCAAAGCGTGCCAGACGCTTACGCGCCGGGCAGCATGGGACCGGCCTCAGCCGACGAACTGATCCAGCGCGACAGGCGGCAGTGGCATGAACTCGGCGTGATACTACACAAGGACGGCAAATAGCCGGTTCTGCCTTCCAATCCCGGACTACCCCGTCAGCGGCAGGCGTCGCTTAGCGTACCGTCGCGCTCGGCCGCGCGGTACTGACGCGTCCCGGGCCGCGGGCAGGTGGGTCGATCCGGCGGAAAGACGACGTTGATATCACCGGTTTCGACTGGATCGAGCGGAATCACGAGTCCGCCGCTGGATTCCGCCCCCGGCACCGTGCCGGGCGGCATACCGCCGAAGCGGCCGCTATAGTCCATATCAGCAAGCGCCTGGGAGAAGGCCGGCGTGGCGAATCCGAGTAGAATGATCGAGGCTGCTGCAAGAAACATACGCATGATGCTATTCCTTCTGGTTTCGGCGATGCGGCAGAAACAGCAGAACGACATCATTGTTCCCCCGGAAGCGGGGCGGACGATCAAAGTTTGGCGATCGGAATATGGCGCCTCAGAGCGGGCGATCTCCGGCTCAATCGCGCCAGCGCGACAGCAGCCTGTCGAGACCTGTCGGATAGAGATCGATACCGGCGTCACGCAGGCTGTCGCGGCCAAACCAGCGCGCCGTCGCCGCCGTCTCGTCGAGTTCGGAATAGCGGATTTCGTCGCGCTGATAGAGCGATGCATCGGCCAGTTCGATATCGGCCGCGAAGATGTATTCGTGACCGATTGCGCCTTGATGTTCGTAGATGTTTTCAAGCAGATGCCAGGGACCGACGATACGGATATCGGTCTCGAGTTCCTCCCTGAATTCGCGGTGCAGGGCCTCTTCGCGGCTCTCGCCGAATTCAATCGCGCCGCCGAGCGGGCGAACGCCCTTGATGCGGCCGCTGTCGTCCTCCACCTCGGCGGCAAGCAACTGGTCTTTCCGCCAGGCGAGGCCGATCACCTTCACCCTGATCTGCTGCGATGGGCGCCAGACGGTCACGAGCTCTCCTTCCATCCAATGGCAGCCGTTAATTAGCGGGCGGAGGCTGCAAGGCAAAGGCGATCAGGGCCACCGCGGCCGGATACCGCCGATCACCAGGCGACCGGAGGAGGTAACGACCGTTTAACGTCAAGGATTGACATCTATTGCCATCACGGTGTGACAGCTTCATATTGACGACAACGAAAGGAAGACCATGCCCAACGTTGCGCTCGGGAACCACTACGAAGAATTTGTTCGGAAGCAGCTGGAGTCCGGCCGCTACAATAATGCCAGCGAGGTTGTCCGTGCAGGCCTGCGGCTACTGGAGGATCATGAGGCGGCCCGCGAGCGCTGGCTCAATGAAGAAATTCCGGCGCGCTACGACGACCTAGTGAACAAGCCGGGCCTCGGCATCCCGGCCGAGACAGTGCGCGCCCGCTTTGAAAAGCGCCGGAATGACGCGGCGAAAGCCAAGTAGGGCATGGCCTACCGCATTATCTACCATCCGAAGGCAGAAGCCGAACTCGACAAGCTCTATGCCGATATCGCCGTTGAGGCGGGAACCGGCATCGCCGGCGACTTCGTTCACGCAGTGATCACTTTCATCGAGGCCCTGGAGACGTTTCCGGAACGGGGCACGCTGCGGGAAGGCCGAATTCCCGGCCTCCGGATCATCGGCTATCGGCGCAGCGTCAGCGTGGCGTTCACGGTGAGCGGCAATAACGTCAGCATATAGGGCGTGTTTGCGCGTGGGCGTGATATCACCGACGAATTCCTCGAGGAGCGACAACGGTGAGCCGACCGCGAGCGCCTTCCGAATGAACGGCAGGTACGGCTCCCTCAGGTTCAGCTTGCCGTGCTGCCGACTGGCCACCCCTTCAAGTGGGACCAGGGCAAAATATGATGAGCCTCGCGGCGACGCCGCGAAGGCTCTTTCTCGTCGTCGCTCAGACGAACTGGCTGAGGCCCGGGACGGAAGCGACGACCTCGTCGACGACTTCCTCGCCGGCATATTGCTTGGCGATCGCGATGGTTTCCTTGGCAAGCGAGGTGATTTCGCCCATGCCGAGGCCTTCGCCCATCAGCTGCTGGCCGAGCCCCATGATGCCGCCGCCGCCGAGCGAGCTCATCAGCCCGCCGAGCAGACCGCCGCCGGCACCTTCGCCGTTGAACTGGGCGACAAGATCGGCACCGCCGGGGATCGCTTCGATCATCTTGGCAACCGGGCCATCGGCGGCCTCGCGCTGCAGGAAGCCGAGCATCATGCCGAGCGCCTTTTCGGCCAAATCAGGCGCAATACCCACGCGATCGGCGATCTGGGTCACAATTTCATTCATCGTCAGCCTCCTGTTTTTTGACGTTAACGTCAACGTTAATCGAGATTCGACCACAACTCAAGCCGGCCCCTCCCCGGGCCGCACTTTGTCCGGTTTTGCTTTTAATGCAAACAGTTGTCCGCATGCGCATGCCTGCTTATAACAGGGAAACGATAGTTCAATGAAGGCGGCAGAAGCACGCCTTCTCATACAAATGGCGGCAGAGCCCCAAGGGAGCATTCCGAATGATCGAGGAAGGCAAGATTTTCATCGGCGCGAGCCGTAATCCCGATGACAGCATCAACAAGCCGGAATATCTCGACCTGAAATTCGGCAATCGCCACGGCCTCGTCACCGGCGCTACCGGCACCGGCAAGACGGTGACGCTGCAGGTGCTGGCCGAAGGTTTCTCGCGGGCCGGCGTTCCGGTGTTTGCGGCCGATATCAAGGGCGATCTTTCCGGCATCGCCGCCAAGGGCGAGCCCAAGGACTTCCTGACCAAGCGCGCCGAGCAGATCGGCTTTGCCGACTATGAATTCGACCAGTTTCCGGTGATCTTCTGGGATCTGTTCGGTGAGAAGGGCCACCGGGTGCGCACCACCATCGCCGAGATGGGACCGCTGCTGCTCGCCCGCCTGATGGATGCCTCCGAGCCGCAGGAAGGCGTCATCAACATCGCCTTCAAGATCGCCGACCAGGGCGGGTTGCCGCTGCTCGACCTCAAGGATTTCAGCTCGCTGCTCAACTATATGGGCGAGAACGCCAGCCAACTTTCCAACCAGTACGGGCTGATCTCCAAGGCTTCGGTCGGCTCGATCCAGCGGGCGCTGCTCGTTCTCGAACAGCAGGGTGCGGAGCATTTCTTCGGCGAACCGGCGCTAAAGATCACCGACATCATGCGCACCAGCAATAGTGGCTACGGCCAGATCTCGGTGCTGGCCGCCGACAAGCTGATGATGAACCCCCGGCTTTACGCCACTTTCCTGCTCTGGCTGCTTTCCGAGCTCTTCGAGGAATTGCCCGAAGTGGGCGATCCCGAAAAGCCGAAGCTCGTCTTCTTCTTCGACGAGGCGCATCTGCTCTTCAACGACGCGCCGAGGGTGCTGACCGAACGTGTCGAGCAGGTGGTACGGCTGATCCGTTCCAAGGGCGTCGGCGTCTATTTCGTGACGCAGAACCCGCTCGACGTGCCGGAAACGGTACTTGCCCAGCTCGGCAACCGGGCGCAGCATGCGCTTCGCGCCTATTCGCCGCGCGAGCAGAAAGCGGTGAGGACGGCGGCCGATACATTCCGCGCCAATCCGGCCTTCGATTGCGCCACCGTCATCACCAATCTCGGCACCGGCGAGGCACTGGTCTCAACGCTCGAGGCCAAGGGCGCGCCTTCGATCGTCGAGCGCACACTGATCCGCCCACCCTCCGGCCGCGTCGGCCCGGTGACGGATGCCGAGCGCCGGCAGATCATGGACAGAAGCCCGGTCCTCGGCATCTATGACGAGGATGTCGACCGCGAATCCGCCTTCGAGATGCTGGTGGCGCGGGCAAAGAAGGCGGCCGATGCCGAGGCCGCCAAGCGAGCGCAGGAAGAAGCGGCAGAGCAGCAGCCGGGCACCACCTCCGGCTGGACCCTTCCCGGCTTCGGCGGCAGCAATGACGACAGCCAGGGCCGCGGCCAGTCGCGCGGCCGGGGGTCCGGCTATCAGCGCGAAACGGTGGTGGAAGCGGCGATGAAAAGCGTGGCGCGCACGGTGGCGACCCAGGTCGGCCGGGCACTGGTGCGTGGGATCTTAGGGAGCTTGAAGCGGTAAGCCTGGGTCTCTTCTTCCCTGGGGTCCGAAGGACGATGCCCGCAGGCAGATGAAGGGTAAGAAGCATCATCGAGAACGCCTTGAGCGACCAGTGAAAGGCAGCAACGCGGTGCTCTGTCCCTCATCGAGCTGCCTGGGTTGAGCCAAGTCTCTCAATCCAGCTTGTTTGATCTCGATCTTGATTTTATATCTTTCAATATATATTTCTTAGGCAGCCCGATGACATATAAGGTTCAATTCCATCCCGACTTCGTCCCTGAATGGAAAGAACTGGAGATGGGGTTGAAAGAACTGGTTGGCGAAGTGTTCGACCACCTTGAAGACGATGGCCCGTTCTTAGGGCGCCCTGAGGTCGATACGCTTTCAGGTTCCGATTATGCGAATATGAACGAAATCAGAGTCAAATTTGGCAAACAGGTCTGGCCTTTTGCTTTCGCCTTCGATCCCGCTCAAAGCGCCATCATCCTTTGCGGAGGAGACAAGCAAGGCATGAATAAAGCGCTCTTTTACAAACAACTGATCAACAAAGCTGACGTGCGGTTTGGTGCGTGGCTGAAGGAGAAGAAAAATGAGCACTGAATGGAAGACGTTACGCGACGAACTTCCAGAAGATGTTCGTGCTCGGCTTGACATGAAACGTCAGGAGCGTCGTCTGGGCAAAGCCTTGGCGGAAGTGCGCAAAGCGATGCATGCAACACAGCAAGAGGTCGCTACGCGTGCGGCCATGACGCAGAACACTGTTTCGAAAATCGAAAGCGCCGACGATGTCCTCCTATCGTCCATCGTGCGGTACATGCATTCTCTTGGAGGCGGAGTCGAGCTTGTCTTGAAAACGCCTGACGGAAAAGCGAGGCGCGTTGATTTTGATCCTGAGATCTACGTGAAGCAGACCGTGTAACTGCAGAGCACTCGAATACGGCAGCCCCGCGCTCCGTGCGCGGAACATTCGGCAGGCTGAAGCGACAAATCCGCCGACTGCAAGCAGAAGAAGGGCGGCAAGATCGCTGTCTGCCGCGCGATTGGCTGCCTCGCCTTGAACCTGATGCGTTTATTCCCTAAATTACCAGTCATCGACCATTTCAACAGGATGTGTGCCGCAATGGATTTCAACCCGATCGCAACGCCAGTTCGCCTTGCCAACGGGGAAATCCATATTCATGCCTGCATCCATCACTCTCTCCCAAATTTCATGGTCCGCTCCTGACGGGCGGCCACTTTTTTCCAATCTCGACCTGAGTTTCGGGGCCGAGCGGACCGGTCTCGTCGGGCGCAACGGCGTCGGCAAGACGACGCTGCTGAAGCTCGTCTCCGGAGAGGTCCATCCGCATTCCGGGACGGTATCCGTCGGCGGCAGCCTCGGTGTGCTGCGGCAGAGTATTCAGGTGGCGCTCGAGGAAACGGTCGCCGATCTCTTCGGCGTGACCGATGCGCTCGCTATTCTTCGCCGCGCCGAAGCCGGCGAAGCAACGGCCGATGAGCTCGCATCGGCGGACTGGATGCTGGAGGCGCGCATCGCCGCAGCGCTCAATCGGACGGGGCTCAACGCACCGCCGGAGACGCCGCTTGCCGTGCTCTCTGGCGGGCAGCGCACCCGTGCCGGGCTTGCCGCGCTTGTTTTCACCGAACCGGATTTCCTGCTGCTCGATGAACCCACAAACAATCTCGACCGCGACGGCCGCGAGGCGGTGATCGCGCTGATCTCAGGCTGGCGGGCCGGCGCCATCATCGTCAGCCATGACCGGGAACTGCTCGACAGCGTCGATGCAATCGTCGAGCTGACGTCGCTCGGTGCCACGCGCTACGGCGGCAACTGGAGCCATTATCGCGAGCGCAAGGCCCTTGAGCTCGCGGCGGCACAGCATGATCTCACTGAAGCCGAAAAACGCATGGCCGAGGTGGCGAAGAAGGCGCAGGCGACGGTGGAGCGTCAGGCGCACAGGGACAGCACTGGGCGGAAGGTCGCAGCCAAGGGCGGCATCCCGCGCATCATGCTCGGCGGCATGAAGGAACGGAGCGAAACGACGGGTGGCGACAATGCCCGGCTCGCCGACCGCCGGCGCGCCCGGGCGCTGGAAGAAGCAACAGCAGCGCGCGAGAAGATCGAGATCCTCCAGCCCTTGTCGGTCGCCCTGCCCCCGACCGGGCTGCCTGCCAGCAAGATCGTGCTGAAGATGGATGGCGTGACATCGGGCTACCGGCCTGATGATCCCGTTATCCGAGATCTCTCCTTCGATGTGACGGGACCCGAGCGTATCGCCGTCACCGGCCGCAACGGCTCGGGCAAGACGACCTTGCTAGCGCTCGTTACCGGCGCGCTGAAACCCTGGGCCGGCACGGTCAGCGTCATGACCGCTTTCTCGATGCTCGATCAGAAGGTGAGCCTGCTCGATCCGTCAGCCTCGATCCGCGACAATTTTCGCCGGATCAATCCGCAGGCCGATGAAAATACCTGCCGGGCCGCCCTTGCCCGCTTCATGTTCAGGGCCGATGCGGCGCTACAGACGGTATCGACGCTGAGCGGCGGGCAATTGCTGCGGGCGGGCCTTGCCTGCGTCCTCGGCTCGGCACCGCCGCCGCTGTTGATCCTCGACGAGCCGACCAATCATCTCGACATCGACTCGATCGCCGCGGTCGAGGCAGGACTGCGCGCCTATGACGGCGCGCTGCTGGTGGTCAGCCACGACGAGACATTCCTCAGGAGTATCGGGATCACGCGGCGGCTGGAGCTGTCGCCAGCCGATCCGGCCGGGTGATTTTGGGATTGGGCAACGTGCCCATCCGTCTGCCCCACCTCTCCGTCCCCCACCCGCCTCTCGCATGGCAAGTCCCCTCGCCCCGTTGTTTTCGAGAGCGCGGCATCCTCCAACGTCCCTCATCCTGAGGCGCGCAGGCCGAAGGCCGAAGCCTCGAAGGACGCGCTCGGCGCTGCTCCTTGCATCCATTAACCGCCAGCGCACCCGCCCCGCCCTTCGAGGCTCCCTTACAGGGCACCTCAGGGCGAGGCTCTCGTGAGCGCCGAGCACCAGAGCACAATCCTCACTCAGCCACCAACAACGGCATATAGGCGATAGCGGAGTTTAGAGGACGCCTTCCGGCCAAGCTCGCCGCCGACGCGGTGACCGGAAATCGGCGTGCCTGCGCCTCTCTTGCCTCTTTTCGCGGGCAATGTTATTGGAATCCCGCAACCTTTTGAGAAAGGAGGATCACGCAATGCAATATTATTTTCGACATCATCGCCAGCGTGGTCCCGTCAACGCCCTGCAAATGCGTTTGCAGGGCTGACCAGAGACCGTTTCTCGACATCTCTTCCTGGTCTGCCCTTCGTGGCCAATGCGGCGCCGTAGATGACAGCGCGCATTCCTCTCATTTCCCGGGCCCGAACCGCGAAATTCCGTGATGGCTGAACGCCCCGGACCGCGCTTGATACCCGGTCAAGACCAGAGAACGATCATGACACTCATCAATATCCGCAATCTCGGCGTGACGCTGGGCAATCCGTTGTTTTCCAAGCTTAATCTCGTCGTCAATGCCGGCGACCGCATTGGCCTCGTCGCCGCCAACGGGCGGGGGAAATCGACGCTGCTTGCCTGCATCACCGGCGCGCTGGAGCCGAGCGAGGGCGAGATCACCAAAGCGCGCGGGCTGACCGTCGGCCATGTCGCGCAGAATGTGCCACCTGCCCTTTTCGACACGCCCTTCTACGACGCGGTGCTGCAGGCCCTGCCGGCCGATCAGGCCGAAAGCGAAAGCTGGCGGGTCGACGTGGTGCTGGAATCGCTCGAAGTGCCGGAGGTCATGCGCGGCCGGCCATTGAAGCAGTTGAGCGGCGGATGGCAGCGGCTTGCCATGCTTGCCCGCACCTGGGTTGGCGAGCCCGACGTGCTTCTGCTCGACGAGCCGACCAACCATCTCGACCTCGAAAAGATCTCGCAGCTGGAGAGCTGGCTGAATGCGCTGCCGCGCGACGTGCCGGTTATCCTGTCCAGCCACGACCGCGCCTTCCTCGATGCGACGACCAACCGGACACTGTTCCTGCGGCCGGAGCAATCGCCGGTCTTCGCCCTGCCCTATAGCCGGGCGCGCGCCGCCCTCGACGAGGCCGACGCCTCGGAGGCGCGGCGCTACGAGCGCGACATGAAGGTGGCGGAGCAACTGCGCAAGCAGGCGGCCAAGCTCAACAATATCGGTATCAATTCCGGCAGCGATCTACTCGTCGTCAAGACCAAGCAGCTCAAGCAGCGGGCGGAGAAGCTGGAGGATGCGGCAAAACCGGCGCATCTGGAGCGCTCGGCCGGCGCCATCCGGCTTTCCAACCGCGGCACACATGCCAAGGTACTGGTGACGCTGGAGGATGCGGCGGTGACGACGCCGGATGGAACGCTACTGTTCAAGACCGGCCGGCAATTCATCTGCCAGGGCGACCGCATCGTGCTGCTCGGCCTCAACGGCGCCGGCAAGTCGCGGCTGGTGTCGATGCTGAAAGAGGCGATCGAGAGACCGGAGACGGCGCGGGACAGCATCAAGGCGACGCCTTCGCTCGTTCTCGGCTATGGCGACCAGGCGCTTGCCGATCTTGCCGATACCGACACGCCGATCGGCACGATCATCCGCCGCTTCGATGTCGGCGATCAGCGGGCGCGGGCTTTGCTCGCCGGCGCCGGCATGACGATCGACATGCAGGTAAAACCGATCGGCCAGCTCTCCGGCGGCCAGAAGGCCAGGCTCGGCATGCTGGTGCTGCGGCTGACGGAGCCGAACTTCTATCTGCTCGACGAACCGACCAACCATCTCGACATCGACGGGCAGGAGGCGCTGGAGAGCGAGTTGATGGCGCATGAGGCGAGCTGCCTGCTGGTCTCGCATGACCGCAGTTTCGTGCGGGCGGTGGGAAACCGGTTCTGGTTGATCGAGAAGAAGCGGCTGGTGGAGGTGGAAAGCCCGGAAGGGTTTTTTGCCTCGGTGGCGAGATGATGGATGGTGGGGATGTGGCGGGAGCCGCGGCCCCTCACCCTAACTTACCCGGGTCGAGCCACTCGTCTCGACCCGTCCTGCGGACCCCCGCTCGCGGGGAGAGGGAACGTGCCCTGCGAGGGGTGGATGGGGAACGGAGAGGTTGCGACATATCCCCTTCGCCCCGCAAGCGGGGAGAAGGTGCCGGCAGGCGGATGAGGGGCCAACCACCCACCGCCAACGTCGCTCCCAAATCCTACCGCTTCGGTGCGACCAGGCAGAAGAAGGCGCCTTGCGGGTCGGTGGCCTGGATGATCCAGCTGCCGCCGGGGACTTCCATCGGGCCGTTGACGACCGTGCCGCCGCCTGAGGTGACACGTTCGATCGCGGCGTCGAGGGTGGGCACGATGAAATAATAGCACCAGAAGGTCATCGGCATGTTTTCCGGCTTGGTCATCATGCCGCCGGTTTGCCTGCCGTTATGGGCGAAGATGTAGTAGACGCCCATCGGTCCCATATCCATCTCGCTGTCCTTCGTCCAGCCGAACAGCTTGGAATAGAAGGCCAGCGCCTCTTTGCCATTGCCGGCATAGAGTTCGCGCCAGCCGATATTGCCGGGGGCGTCGAAGGCCAGTTCCGGCATGGGTTTCTCCATCGGCGCCGGCGTCATGATGCAGAGCACCGCGCCATGCGGATCGGCGACGACGGCGAAGCGGCCGATGGTCGGAATGTCTTCCGGCGGACGGCGGACCGAACCGCCATTGGCGGCGAAATCCTTGGCCGACTGGTCGACGTCGTCGACATCGACATAACCCGTCCAGTTCGGTGGAATGCCCTTATCCTCAAGTTCGGCCGGAAATTCCATCAGCCCGGCGACGCCGATGCCGTTCGCCTCGAAGATCGTGTAGGTGGGCATGCCCTCCACCTTCATTTCCGAGGTGGTCCAGCCGACGACAGAGCTGTAGAATTTCGCCGCGGCCGATGTGTCGGGGGTCATCAACTCGCACCAGATGAACTTTCCATGCGTCTTGGACATCGTACTCTCCCTTTTTCGACGCCGCTTTTTCCTGGGCCCCGTTTTTGGGGTTTGGGGCGCGCCGTGATTGTCAGATCTTGCGGGCGTAATGCGCTTCCATGAACTGCTTCCACGAGCCATCCGGCTGTTTGGTGCTGGAGACGAAAGTGCGATGATCGGCGTCCACGAAGATGATCTGCTCGCGATAATCGGTAAGGCCTTCGGTGTTGAAGTCGGGACCTGTCGTATAGAGGTCGAGCACATTGCCCGACGCGTCGACCTCGCCCTCATAGACCCACATATAGTCCATCATGCTGCCGATCCAGCTGCCGATGTACTTAGCTTTCGAAGCATTGTAGCCGAGCGTCAGGATGCTGGTGGCTTGTTTGCCATCCGGCATACGGCCGGTCCCTTCGGCGACGAACCAGATGCCGTGCAGTGAGCGCACGGTCTCGATCCAGGGCTCGCCGCCACTCATGTCGGGTGTGGTGACGGTCCAGTCGCCGACCAGTCTTCCCAGGAAGGAATGTTCCTTCAGCACTTCAGCGGTCTTCATCATCCTCTTCTCCCTTGAATGATGGTGGTGTTAGTTTTTACGCATCCTGTGAAAGTCACTTCGCGGCTTTCCCGGCAAAGCCGCTTACACTTTTCGGCATCATGCTCCGGCTCAGTGACAGCAGGATGGCGCCTTGGCGGCTTCCTCATATTCGTCGTGGCGGCGCACGAAATTCATCGTGCTGTCCTCGTTGCGGCCCTTCGGCGCGCGGTCGAGCATCATCAGGGTGCCGATCAGTTCTTCCGGCCCGCGGGCATAACTCGAATAGGTATGGAAGACCTCGCCCTTGTCGTTGCAGTAGAAAGCGCTGAGGCCCGGCAGTTCGTCATTGGCATCAGCCGGCGGCATAGGCGTGAAATTATAAAAGACCTTGTCTTTGGCAAGATCCTCCGGGCTGAAAGAAACGTGATAATCGAAATTGAAATCGTTGCCGAAGGAAGAAACCCAGGGAAATTGCCAGCCCATGCGCTGCTTGTAGGCGGCGATCTTATCGAGCGGTGCGCGCGAAACGGCGACCCAGGTGACGTCGTGATGGTTCAGATGCGGCAGGGCGCCATCGACATGATCCGACAGGAAGGAGCAGCCGGTGCAGCCGGCATCCCAATCCGGGCCAAGCATGAAATGGTAGATCAGCAACTGGCTGCGGCCGTCGAAGAGATCGGCGAGCGACTTCCTGCCCTCCGGCGTTTCGAAGACATAATCCCTGTCGACCTTCACCCAGGGCAGCGCCAGACGGGCGGCGTTGACGCTGTCGCGCAGCCGCGTCGCCTCTTTCTCCTTTGCCAGCAGGGCACGGCGGGCTTCGAGCCACTCTTCGCGGGATACAACTTCATTCTGCATGGAATGCGCCCTCCTCCGGCGCTTGCCGGTGAAGCCGGCTCATCTCCTTCTCCTTGACTAAATAGATTGATATCAATAGAAATGGAGCATGTCAAATTTGATCGAGATTCCTTTTTCCACGACGCTGATGGTGCGCGACACCTGCCTTTGCCTGCATGTGCAGCGGGCAGCACGCGCGCTTGCCCGGCTGTTCGACGATGCGCTGAGGCCGGCCGGGCTGACCAATGGGCAGTTTTCGCTGATGATGTCGCTGAACCGGCCCGAGCCACCGCCGATGGGGCCGGTCGCTGCGCTGCTCGCCATGGATCAGACGACGCTGACGGCGGCGCTGAAGCCGCTGCAGCGCAAGGGCTGGGTGACGGTGACGGAGAATCCGCGGGATAGGCGCGGCCGGCTGCTGAGCCTCACCCCTGAGGGCAAGGCGGTGCTGGCAAAAGCGCTGCCGATCTGGAAAAGCACACATGCGATGATCGACGGAAAGCTGCCGAAAGGCGGCTCCGCCCGGCTGCGGCAGGATCTGCAGGCGCTGTCATGAATAACGATAGAAACGCCGGAGCCCGCCGGACAGCGCGCTGTCCGGCGGGCAGATGGCGGCAGCCGATACGGCTACCAAGTTTTTAAAATCGATCAGGCGACGGTGACTGGGACCTCGGTCGAGGTGCGCATCGCGTGGCTGTAGGGGCAGACGATGTGGGCTGCGGCTGCGAGCTTTTCGGCGGCTTCGCGGTCGAGACCCGGGATGTTGACCGTCAGCGCCACTTCGATGCCGAAGCCGCCGCCATCTTCACGCGGGCCGATGCCGACCTTGGCGGAGACCGTCGTGTCCTCGGGAATCTTGACCTTCTGCTGGCCCGCGACAAATTTCAATGCACCGAGGAAGCAGGCGGAGTAGCCGGCAGCAAAGAGCTGTTCGGGATTGGTGCCGGTCGCGCCGTCACCACCGAGTTCCTTGGGAACGGTCAGCGTCACGTCCAGAACGCCGTTTTCGGAAACGGCGCGGCCCGCGCGGCCGCCGGTGGCAGAGGCTTTGGTCGTATAGAGAATAGGCATGACAATCTCCTTTGGTTGGCCCTTCGATCGGGTTGGATTTTTATTATCGCACAATTAAATTGTACGCAAGTGAATTTTGCAAATTGCATTTCGGATTCGAAAAGAGGACAATCAGGCTTCAGGGATAATAGATATGAGAGCGCAAACGACGAAGACGATGGAGATACCGCAAGAGGAGAAGCGACTGGAAAAGCAGTTGTGCTTCGCGGTCTACGCGACGGCGCATGCTTTCACCCGCGCCTACAAGCCCATCCTCGACAGGGTCGGCCTGACCTATCCGCAATATCTGGTGATGCTGGTGCTGTGGGAACGCGGCGAACTGCCGGTCAAGACGATCGGTGAGCAGCTGGATCTCGATTCCGGCACGCTGTCGCCGCTGTTGAAACGGCTGGAACAGAGCGGGCTGATCAAGCGCATCCGCGACCTGCGCGACGAACGGCAGGTGATCGTGTCGCTGACCCCTAGAGGTGAGGCAATGAAAGGAGAGATCGATACGATCATGACGGCGATCGGGCAAGCCGCAGGCTGCACGCTTCAGGAAATGGCCGAGATGCGCGACATGCTGCATCGGCTGCGGGGCAATCTCGGGCGGGCCGGCACGGACGGCGGCTGAACGCATTCCCCCGGTAGAACGGGCACCCGGTAGAGCCGGCGTGCGCGCCGAGGAATCAGGGCCGCGGCTTGGCCGGCGACCGGCGCTTCTTTGCAGGCGCAGCCTTAGGTTCGGCCTCGGCCTCCTGCTGCAAACGCAGCGCCTTCAGCTTCTCCGTCTTCTTGTCACGGGCCGATGCCTCGGCGGCGATAATGGCGCGCGCCGTGTGATCGGTCGCTTCCGCCTTGTCGCGAGACGAAAGCTTGGCGGGATTGAAGAATTCTCCCTTGGTGGCGGTCATAGGCCCCTTTCCCAGGTGATGGCGGCGTTACTGCATCGTTCCTCAAATCGGAATCGGTTCAAGGAATTATGCTGAAATTCAAAGTGTTACAGCCTCCTTTGCGCGTCTCAAAAAGACGCGCGGCGCTGTAAGCCATGACTCCACGGCAGAAACCATGATTCACGGCTGAACCGTGATTGCAACGGTTGGGCCGTGATGCCACGGTTGGGCCACGCCCGGGATTAGCGGGTGGGGCGGAGAACCTTCTTCGGTGCCGGCAGCAGACCTTCGCGCTGCAGCTTCTTGCGGGCGAGCTTGCGCTGGCGGCGAATGGCCTCGGCCTTTTCGCGGGCGCGCTTCTCGGACGGCTTCTCAAATGCGCTGCGCGCCTTCATTTCCCGGAACAGGCCTTCCCGCTGCATCTTTTTCTTGAGCACGCGGAGCGCCTGATCGACATTGTTATCTCTGACGAGTACCTGCAAAACGATATCCTTCCTGTCGCGGCGGCGAGGCCGCACTGTCCAAAATAAAAACCCGGGCCAAATAAAAAACCCGGAACTACTTCCCGATTTTGATGCTCGAAAACTTCAGCCAGGGCTCGGCGCCGTCGGACTTGGCCGCCGCCTCGGGGGAAGCCCTCGACGGAGATTCACCGGTGTCGATGTCGGCCTCAGTGATTCGGCGCTCGAAATTCTCCGCGTCGAACTGGACACGATATTGCACATGCCCGTGGTCGTTGGGCAGGATGCTGGAGATCCGGCACCGCTTGTTGGCTTTCGCCGTTCGAGTGAGGCCGGATTTCAGCACGATCATGTCGCCGACTCTATAGTTCTGTCTGCCCATTTCAGCGTCCCTTCAACTCTTCGGCTGCTCAATCGGTCAATCACAAGGCCTGCGCAAAGCAAAAAGGCCGGGCTCGAACCCGACCTCTTCCAGTCACTCAGCCCGCTGCCAGTTTGGTCAGCCCGCTGCCAGTACATCCGTGGTCAGCGTAGGCGAATGACAAATCATGCGGCCTGAAGATTGTCGGCCGAATTCTTGCCGGACTTCTTGTCGCGGACGAGATCGTAGCGGATCTTCTGACCTTCAACGAGTTCGCGCATGCCGGCGCGTTCAACCGCTGAGATATGGACAAAAACGTCCGTAGAACCATCATCGGGCTGAATGAAGCCAAAACCCTTGGTGCCATTGAACCACTTGACGACGCCTGAATTCATAACGATCTCCTTTTCAACCGTTTGTGTTCGCCTGCGGAAAGATGTCCGACAAGCCGTATCGATGTTGAGAGGATATCTGACGGAGCGCTCAAGCGCGTGGACAAAGGTCGCAAGCAATTCGATACGCACCATGTAGGATATTTACCGAATTAAGCAATGGTATTTCGGAAAATAATTCTCTCGAGGGGGCAAAATGAAGCACTTGCCCCAGGGGGAAGCACCTGTTTTTCCGGGGCAAAGCGCCACCTTGGCTGGGACAAAGCAACCACTTGCCTGGGGGAAAGCACCAGCTTGCCCGGGAAAAGCGATCGATCCGAGGCGGCCGGATTGCGGCCGCCTCGGTGACGATCATTGCCAGACGACGATGGGCGCCTTTGTCGGCACGCGGTCGTAGAGATCGATGATATCCTGGTTCATCAGCCGCACGCAGCCCGACGAGACGGCCTTGCCGATCGAGCGCCAGTCGGGATTGCCGTGCAGGCGGTAGAGCGTATCCTCTCCGTTCGAGAAGATATAGAGCGCGCGGGCGCCAAGCGGGTTCTTCAGACCCGGCTCCATGCCGCCGTTCTCGATCGAATATTTGACGAGTTCGGGCTGGCGGGCGACCATCTCGTTCGGCGGCTTCCAGCGCGGCCATCTCTGACGCCACTGGATGACGCCCGACCCCTGCCAGGCGAAACCCTCGCGGCCGATGCCGACGCCGTAACGCATCGCCATGCCATCGCCCTGGACGAGATAGAGGAAGCGCGACGGCGTATCGACGACAATGGTGCCGGGGGGCTGACCGGTGGGATCGACGACGCGCTGGCGATAATAGCGCGGATCGATCTGCTCGTAGGGGACGGCTGGAATGAGAAAGCCGCCGTCTTCGATGGGGCCATACATGACGGCAAGTTCGGCCCCGCTCGGCACGCTCGATGTTCCCATCGATTGGAACAGGCGCATGGGCGAACGGTAAATGATCGTCGTATCGCCTGATGTCACGGTGTTGGCTGAGGAGGCGCAGCCGGTGAGCGCGGAGGCTGCGGTCAACGCCGAAAAGGAAAGAAAGCTGCGGCGGGAAAGATGTCTATCGAAGCTCATGACGCGAGACTGATTTCCTTTGATACGGGAAGCCGGACAAGACGCCGGTTAAACCGGTGATTCGTCCCATGCCGATAACGATATTAGGAATATCTATCGGCTTGCGCCAAATAAACCATAGCTTCACGCAGACGTGTCCCGCCAGAAGCAGACGATATGGGAAGCGCTGTTGCAGCACTACATCACAACGATCTCGGCCTTAGCAGGAAGGCGGTCGTAGAGATCGACGACGTCCTGGTTCAGCATGCGCACACAGCCCGACGAGGTGGCCTTGCCGATCGACTGCCAGTCGGGTGTGCCGTGGACACGGTAGAGCGTATCCTGCCCATCCTTGAAGATATACATGGCGCGGGCGCCGAGCGGGTTCATCAGCCCCGGATTCATGCCGCCATTCTCCACCCCAAACGGGCGAACTTCAGGCTGGCGCGAGACCATTTCGACCGACGGCGTCCAGCGCGGCCATTTCTGCTTCCACTGGATGACGCCGCGGCCCGACCAGGCATAACCATCGCGACCGAGACCGACGCCGTAGCGCATCGCCTTGCCGTTGCCCGCGACGAAATAGAGGAAATGCGCCTTGGTATCGATGACCACCGTGCCGGGGCGCTCGGTCGTCTGATAATCGACCTCCTGGCGCAGGAACTGCGGCTGCACGCGGCTGACCGGGATCGCCGGCAGGGTGAAATCCTCATCCCGCAGCTGGCCATACATCGCCATATGCACGGGATTGGTGACCGGCAGGCCATAGGTCTGGTGAAACTGGGTCTTGTAGAGCTCGCGCGTCTGCGGCACCGGCTGATCGGGGATCG
The DNA here is from genome assembly GCF_032464655.1 of Rhizobium sp. 25PS6. Lineage (NCBI taxonomy): Bacteria > Pseudomonadati > Pseudomonadota > Alphaproteobacteria > Hyphomicrobiales > Rhizobiaceae > Rhizobium > Rhizobium sp. 25PS6. The sequence goes on along the minus strand of NZ_JAWDIV010000020.1, from coordinate 18,731 downwards.
GCCGCACCCGGCGCGGATCGACGCCGGGCGGCTGATAGAAGACCGGCGAGGTTTCCTGGACGAAGCGGGCGGGCGAATCGGCGGCGACATCGGGAATGAGGATGTTGCAGCCGCTCAGCGACGCAACCGCAATCACAAGCCCGGCAATCGGGAAGACCCGGCGCAGAAAATTCATGGAACCACCCTTATCAACGATCGGCAGACAGCGATATCTGCCGGAACGATGGCATCCGCGGCTGGAGCGAGGCTGGCGTTGGCGTGGGAAAGGCGGCGGCGAAAGTCAGGTTGCCACCCAGCGGAAGAAGCGGATGCTCTGTTCGATCTCGGCCGGCAGTGCCGAGGTGTGATTGCCGGCGACGGTTTCGGTCTCGATGTGAACGCCGGCGCCGCGGGCTCGGCGGGCCAGCAGATCGGCGCGGTCGTTGAAGTGCGGCTCCTCGGTGCCGTGGACGACACGGACCGGGCATTTGAAGCTGTGGGCGTAACACAGCGCCGAACGCACCTCGAATTCGTGCGCGTTGCTATCGTCGAAACGGATGTCCTGGGGATAGCGGTTGAAGAAGCGGAAGGCATCGGGGTTACCTGAAATCGGTGCAGCGGCGCGGAATTTGTCAGTGCTCATCGCCGTCAGCATGGTCAGCGTGCCGCCGATGCTGTGGCCGGCGATGAAGAGGCGCTCGGGATCGACACCCGGCAGATGTGCCAGGCGCTCGGTGGCGGCGAGCACGTCGTCGACCTCGTCGTAGAAGCCGGAGAAATTGCCCATCTGGCCGTTCTCGCCACGCAACGACGGCATCATCACCACGTAACCGGCATCCATATAGGGCTTCATCAGCTGCCAATGGCCGCTGCCCATGGCATTGCCGCCGTGCAGGAAGAGCACGGCCGGCCTGGCGGCCCGCTCGCGCTTGTATTTCGAAACCCAGGCCGCCAGTTCCAGCTCGCCGTAGCCTGAGCGGTAGAAGATCTTGTCGGCATCGGCTGGCGCATCCAGCGGTTCGTATTTGTCGGGCGCCGGGCCCTTCTGCAACAGCTTGGTGCGGAAATGGTGGCGGACCTTGGCATAGTCGCGCTTGGCAAGGCGCGGCTCGTCCGGGACATCGAAAGCGGCCGCCACGCGCGGCAGGATAAGTGCACCGGCAAGACCCGCCAAAACTACACGGCGCTGGAGGAAAAGGGAATTTCGTTCACGCGAGCTCATAACGCACCCATCATTTTCCCGGCATGCAGAATCTGCACCGGAAGATCGTTGCCGCCAATACACATGCTGTTGAAAATATTGCCCTGCGTCATTGTTGCGCAGGGCTTGCAACTTCACGCCGGCTTGGCCTCGATCATGGCGATCAGCGTGCGCAGCCGGTCGGCCTCGTAGGAGGGTTTGTCGGGGCGAAGGCGGGCGATGCGGGGGAAGCGCATGGCGACCCCCGATTTGTGCCGGGTCGAGCGGTTGATGCCTTCGAAGGCCACTTCGACGACGAAGCCGAAATCCTTGTCGGCGCGCACGGCGCGCACCGGGCCGAAACGCTCGGTGGTATTATTGCGCACGAATTTGTCGAGCACCTCGAGCTCGGCATCGGTGAAGCCGAAATAGGCCTTGCCGACGGGCACCAGCTGTTCGCCGTCCTCGTCATCGGCCCAGACGCCGAAGGTGAAATCAGAATAGTAGCTGGAGCGCTTGCCGTGGCCGCGCTGGGCATACATCAGCACCGCATCGACATTATAGGGATTGCGCTTCCACTTGAACCAGGGACCCTTCATGCGGCCGGCCTGGTAGATGCTGTCGCGGCGCTTGATCATCACGCCTTCGATGACCGGATCGGGCGGGGCGGCGCGCAGAGTATCGAGCTCTTCCCACGACGAGAACGGCACGAGCGGCGAGAGGTCGAAACGGTCATGGGGGGCGCGGTCGATGATCTCGGTCAGCCGGTCGCGGCGATCGACATAGGTGCGGCCGCGGACGTCGTCGTCGCCATCGAAGAGCAGGTCATAGGTGCGGATGAAGGCGGGGTAATCGCCAAGCATCTTTGCCGTCACCGTCTTGCGGTTCAGGCGCTGCTGCAGGTCGGAGAAGGTGCGGGTCGGGCTGTTGGAGCGGGCGGTGCCGCCGACCAGCAGCTCGCCGTCGACGACGCCGGAAAAATCGATCGCGTCGAGAATATCGGGAAAGGCGCCTGATATGTCGTCGCCGGAGCGGGAATAGATCTTGCGCCTGTCGCCGGAGCGGGAGAGCTGGACGCGGATGCCGTCCCATTTCCATTCGGCGGCATAATTTACTGGATCGAGACCGGTCAGATCCCCCTCCTCCACCGCATTGGCGAGCATGACGGAATGGAAGATCGCCGGTGTGGCCAGCACCGGCTTTTCGCCACCACCCGCCAGCCATTCGAACAGCGTCTCATAGGGCGGCTGCAGGCCATGCCAGAGGGTTTCGATCTCGGTGACGTCCTTGTCGCCGAGATCGGCGAGTGCCTGCTTGGCAAGGCGGGCGGAAACGCCGATGCGCATGGCGCCGGTGGCAAGCTTGATGAAGGCGAAACGGCCGGAGGAATCCAGCCGGTCGAGAAGATCGCGGACGTAGCTGCGCACTTCGGTGCGGCCGAGCGCATTCATGCCGGTGACGACCTCGCCGAGACGCGGCTGGGCAAAGGCCGAGCGGTCGATATCCCTCTCATTGTCCCAGACGAGCGAAATGGTTTCGGCAAGATCGCCGACATAGTCGTAGGAATAGCGAAACAGCACCTCGTCCATACGCTCCAGCACCAGCTCGCGCAGCATGGCGGGCTTGACGTTGCGCACCTCCAGCGTGCCGGCGATGGCGGCAAGGCCGTAACCGCGGTCAGGGTCCGGCGTGTCGCGGAAATAGTCGGTGAGAAGCTTCAGCTTGCCGTTGCGGCTGGGGGTCAGCACCAGGCGGTCGAGGAGGTCGGCGAAGGCTTTCATGGGTGCCTCCCACTAGCGTGAAGAGGCCCAACGTGTACTGCCTCATTCCTGTGCTTGTCACAGGAATCCAGTGCGTCCAAGTCCTTGGACGCGGGAGATCCTTTTACGTCGCATGAGTCTTTCACCGCGCCGACGCGCGGTGGCTGGATTCCTGTGACAAGCACAGGAATGAGGGAGCGAGAAATACGACGGGCGGCGCCACGGATTAGCCCCTCCCCCTTGTGGGGAGGGGTTGGGGAGGGGTTTTCAGCGAAAAACTCCACGCTCAATCCCCCTCATCCTCGTAACCCACCAGATGCAGCGGCTTCGCCTTAATGCCCTGCAATTGGCACCAGCGCACTAGGGCCTCTTCGCGGCCATGCGTTACCCAGACCTCGGCCGGGTGCAGCTCTCGGATTGTTTCGGTCAGTTCCGGCCAGTCGCAATGATCGGAGATGACGAGCGGCAGTTCGACGCCGAGCTGCTTGGCGCGCTGGCGCACCATCATCCAGCCGGAGGCGAAGGCCGGCAGCGGCTCGTTGAAGCGCCGGGCCCAGCGGTCGGCGAAGGCCGATGACGGGCCGATGACGACCGCCCCCCTGAAGGCGGATTTGTCGCGGCTTTCGATCGTCGCCGGCAGCAGCTCGCCGAGATCGATGCCCTGCTCGATGTAATAGTCGCAGAGAGTTTCCATGGCGCCGTGGATATAGATCGGTTCGGCATAACCGGCATCGCGAAGCAGCCGGATGACGCGCTGGGCCTTGCCGAGCGCATAGGCGCCGACGAGATGGGTCCGCTCGGGAAATTGCCGCAGCGATGCCAAAAGCTTGCCAATCTCGTCCATCGGATCGGGATGATGGAAGACCGGCAGGCCGAAGGTCGCCTCGGTGATGAAGACATCGCAGGCAACCGGCACATAGGCGGCGCAGGTCGGGTCGGGGCGGCGCTTGTAGTCGCCGGAGACGACGATGCGGGTGCCGTTCTTCTCGATGGCGATCTGGGCGGAGCCGAGCACATGGCCGGCCGGGTGAAAACTTACCTTGACGCCGTTGACCAGCAGCTCCTCGCCGAAGGCTGCCGCCTGCTCGCTGGCGCAGAAACCGTCGCCGTAACGCAAGCGCATGATGTCGAGCGTCTGGCGGGTGGCAAGCACGTTCACATGGCCGGGGCGGGCATGGTCCGAATGGCCGTGGGTGACGAGCGCCTGCTCGACGGGCCGCACCGGATCGACATAAAAGCCGCCTTCCGGGCAATAGAGCCCCTCCGGGGCGGGATAAAGCAGCGCATCAGGTCTCATGAAACGAGAGATAGCGGCAAATGGGCGCGAGGCCAGAGGGCGGGAAGAAGGGACTGGCGAATGCGCCGCGGTCAACCCCGGCGATCGTCACGGCCCTATTCCATCGAGGAAGGATTCCACGGCGGCATTAAATTGCGACGGCCGCTGCAGCGGCGCGAAATGGCTGACACCGTTGAGATAGATCATCTCAGCGTTCGGAATGCTGCGGGCAAGATATTCGGCATGGTCTGGCTTGATGAATTCGTCGTGCTCTGCAAGCACGATCGCAACCGGCACGCGGATCAGGCCTAAGTCGGCGGCCTGGTGGTTGGGCTCCGTCCGCATCATCAGGCTGACCGCCTCGACCAATGGATTGAAATCATCCGGCGTGGTGGACAATGCGGCATAGTCCTTGGCGTGCCGGCTGAAGCATCGGTCGATGACCGGAGTCGCGACGAATTCCCGCGTGCCGCTCGGATCCATGTTGCAGCCGAAGAAAAAGACGCCCTCGACCCGCGACGGCGCCGCCATGGCGAGGATCAGAGCGATGCAGGCGCCGTCGCTCCAGCCGATGATGGCCGCCTTGTCGAGATGCAGTTCGTCCATGACGGCGAGCACATCTGAAGCCATCAGCTCATAGGTATAGGGACGGGAATCGCGGGTGCTTCGTCCATGGCCGCGGCTGTCGATCAGCACGACGCGGCGGCCGCGGCGCAAGAGAGCCGGGACCTGATAGCCCCAGTTGCCGCTGTGGCCGAGGCCGCCATGCAGCAGAATGACGGGTGGGCCAGAGCCATAGCTCGCATACCAGATACGGGCGCCGTCATGCGCGACATGACCGTCGACTGCTGCCGGCGGCAACGGGGCAGCGCCGTGCGCTTCGAACTGGATAAGCTCGTCGTCGTCAAATTCCATAGCGATCAGGCTCATTGTTGTCGCGGCATAGAAAAGCCAGAAAACAGCCCAAGAACAACCGGAATCGCTTTCTAGCACTTGCTCGTCGATACAACCAGAGGGGGATCAACTTTGGGCAGGAAGCTTTTCTATTGCGCCGCGGCGATCGTGGTTGCAGTCGCCGGCATCTACCTCAACAATACCAGCCTGCTCGCCGAACATCGGCCGGGAAAGCCGGTGCTGCTCGCCCATCGCGGCATCGCCCAGCGCTTCGACGAAACCGATCTCAAGAACGACACCTGCACGGCGAGCCGCATGCTGGCGCCGAAACACGACTATCTGGAAAACACACTTCCGTCGATGCAGGCAGGTTTTGCGGCCGGCGCCGATATCGTCGAGATCGATGTGCATCCGACGACCGACGGCGAATTCGCCGTCTTTCACGACTGGACGCTCGACTGCCGCACCGACGGGCATGGCGTCACCCGCGAGCATTCGATGGCTGACATGAGGAAGCTCGACATCGGCTATGGCTATACTGCCGATGGCGGCAAGACCTTTCCCTTTCGCGGCCGAGGCATCGGCATGATGCCGACGCTTGCCGAGGTGCTGTCGACCTTTCCGGATCGGCGCTTCCTGATCAACGTCAAGAGCCGCGATCCGTCCGAGGGCGAAAAGCTCGCCGCCGTGCTCAACGGGCTTTCCACGGAGCGACGGGCCGAGATCATCGTCTATGGCGGCGACGAGCCGATCGACGTGCTTCGCCGGCTCGTGCCCGGTATCAAGACCGCCTCGCGCAACAGCCTGAAGGGCTGCCTCACCGGCTATATCGGCTATGGCTGGACCGGCCTGCTGCCGGACGAATGCAAACATGCGATGATGCTGGTGCCTATCAATATCGCGCCGTGGCTCTGGGGCTGGCCGGATCGTTTTCTCAACCGGATGGCAGATGCCGGGACCGAGGTTTTCGTGCTCGGCCCCTATCGCGGCAGCGATTTTTCCACCGGCATCGACGACCCCTCGCAACTGGCGCGGCTGCCTGAGAACTATGCGGCGGGCATATGGACGAACGAGATCGAGGCGATCGGCCAGCTGAAGAAATAAGTTCAGAGGCCTCCCGCCCGCAGCAATAGGGGGGAATCTCCTCCGGCGAGACCGGCTTTAAAAAGCGGGAGCCCTGTGCCTTTCGCAGCGCCCCTGGCACAGGAAACGGTTCATTTTGTCGCAGTCAATCTTTGCCGCGACTGCAGAGTTTCTTCATCGATGCACACGCGATTTCGGCCGCTTTCCTTTGCTCGGTAAAGGGCACGATCAGCGTTCGAAAACACTGTGTCGAAGGAACCGTCTGTCGGACGGCGTATCGCAACTCCGATTGACACTGTCGCGTAGAAGACGCCGGATGCGGTGACGATCGGCTGCCGCTCAATGGCGCATCGAACATGTTCGCAGGCAGCGATCACTGCATCACTCTCCATTTCTGGAAGCAAGAGGAGGAACTCTTCGCCACCAACCCGAGCGAACGTCGACCCATCGAACTGCAGCGTCGAAATCAGTTCTCGTACCGTTTGCGACAATGTTCTCAGCGCAGCGTCGCCAGCTGCGTGTCCGTAGGTATCATTCACGCGCTTGAAATGGTCAATATCAAGGACAGCGACCGCGAAGGCATGGGACCCAGGACGCGTGCTGTCGAAAAACCTATTCGCAATCGCGAAGGCATGGCGACGATTGAAGGCACCAGTAAGCTCGTCGGTGATTGTGAGACGATGCAATGCATTCTGAATGGTCTTGAGATCTGTGATATCCTGAAGGAGAAGCTGGACGACGGGGTTGCCGTCCCAAGGCAATGCACCTGCTATCAACTTGATCGTGCGCACCGTTCCCTCAGCCGTCCGTATGTCGGCCTCCGTCGAGTTTTCGCAGATCCGCCCTTTAAATGCTTCGTCCATCTGTTGTGCCGCTTCATCGATTTGAGTTTGAAGGAAATCGAGAAAATGCCTGCCGACGACTTGGTCTTGCGGCACTTGGAGGAGTCGTGACGCTTCTTGATTTCCGAAGATAATTCCCTGTCTGGTATGGATGAGGAGCCCCATGGGCATGAGATCAAGCATCATCCCCATTCGCGCCTGCGTATCGACCAGTGTTTCCTTTGTAAGCTGAGCCGCAAGAAGCGCTTCGTGATCTTCATCCAAAAACATGGGTTGTTCTCCGCCTTCGAGGGGAGTCCGAGGTATTTTCGAGCTCAAGCCGCCCTAGCCGCGGCGGCCTCAACGCGGTCACAACCATTCTTCTTTGCCGCGTAAAGCGCCTCGTCCGCAGCACCGACCAGTTCTGCCGCCGGCTCGACACCGGCGCCGCCCATGGAGATCCGCTGCACGGACGTGAAGGCTCCCGTCACAAGAACAGCCAGTGGCGCTCACGCAGACATCAGAATTCCTTCCACTCGCTGGCGACAACTGCGGCATTGCCGTGAAAAACGGCAGTCACGTTGGCTGCCCTCGTCCGCGCCGCCGACGCGACAGGCTTGGAAGCGGCAGTTGCTATAGCGGGGCGGATTTGACGTGATGCCAGGCCGCTTCCGATGTTGAACTGCCCCAGCAACTGGAAAAGTGCATCGGCCTCTCTGGCAAGGCTGTGGGCAGCGGCCGTCGATTCCTCGACCATGGCTGCATTTTGCTGCGTGCCCTGGTCCATGGTGTTCACAGCCGTATTGATCTCCTTCAATCCGGTCGCCTGCTCCTTCGAGCTTTCGACGATTGCGAGAACGTTGCCATTGACCTGCTGGACCTGGGCGACGATCTCATCCAAGGCCTTTCCGGTCTCGCCCACGAGAGCGACGCCACTCTTCACATGCTCGTTGGACGCGGCGATCAATTCCTTGATTTCCTTTGCTGCTTTCGCGGATCTCTGAGCAAGCTCACGCACCTCCTGCGCGACGACGGCGAAACCTTTGCCGGCGTCGCCGGCGCGTGCTGCCTCGACACCAGCGTTGAGCGCCAAGAGATTAGTCTGAAATGCGATCTCATCGATCACACCGATAATGTTGCCGATTTCAGCGGATGATTTTTCGATCTTGCCCATCGCATCGATTGCGCTTCGGACCACCGCGCCGGAGTGCTCCGCATTTTCCCGTGTCCTTCGCACCAGTTGGCCGGCTTCCTGGGCACGGTTGCTGGAATCGGCGACAGTCGTGGTGATCTCTTCAAGGGCGGCTGCGGTTTCCTCGACGGAGGCTGCCTGCTGTTCCGTTCGCTTTGACAAGTCGTCCGAAGCGGAACGAATTTGCTGGGCTCCGGCAGCGATACCCGTTGCATTTTCCGCCACGGTCTGCATCGCACCACGCAGCTTGCTAACTGTCGCGTTGAAATCGGTCCGGAGTTTTTCCAGCGCGGGCGTGAATAGGGTTCTAACTTCCTGGGTCAGATCCCCACCGGACATGGCCTGCAAAGAGCTTGCAAGTTCGTCGACATTGTTCACGCGCGCGGTGACGTCGGTCGCGAATTTGACGACCTTGAAGACCTTGCCGTTCATGTCGAGGATCGGATTGTAGGAGGCCTGGATATAGATCTTTTTCCCGCCCTTGCCGATGCGCATAAACTCATCGGCCACAAAATCGCCAGCTGACAGACGCTCCCAGAACCGCCGATAATCGTCACTGTTTGCGTAAGCGCTCTCGCAAAACATCGAATGGTGGCGTCCCCGGATTTCGACAAGCTGGTAGCCGAGCGCCGACAGGAAATTCTCGTTCGCGGTCAGAATCTCGCCTTTCGGTGTGAATTCGATTATCGCCTGGGCGCGCGAAAGCGCGTTTATTTTGCCGGCATCCTCGGCGCTTTGCAGCTTCTGCTTCGTGATATCGGTGGCGAACTTCACGACTTTATACGGCTTTCCGCCGCTGAAGACCGGATTGTAGGAGGCTTCGATCCAGATTTCCTTGCCGCCCTTGCCAATGCGCTTGTACTGGCGTTGGTTGAACTCACCCCTATTCAGCCTCGCCCAGAACTCGCGATAATCGGCGGACAAGGCTTCTGCCGGCTCAACGAACATTCGGTGATGCTGGCCGACGATCTCGGCCAATTCGTATCCGAGTGCGGCACAGAAATTGGTATTGGCCGTCAGGATCTTGCCGGCGAGATCGAATTCGATGATGGCCTGTGACCTGTTCATCGCGGCGAGTATCGCCTTGGCGTCAGATCCAAAGCCGAATGCTATTGCCTTCATGCTGTTTCCCCACTCAGGACCAAGAGAGCGACTGCCGCCACCCGGACGGGGGACGAGCAATCCGAGAATAAAATCCATTAAAATCTTTAAGTATCCATTAACCGCGTGGCTTCCGAATTTTGATCGCTTGAAGCTGCTTCAGATGAATGAAATATATTAATTCAATCAAAAAGTTATGCGAAGATCTTTTGAGCGCATCCGAGTGATGAAGATTTCTCGATGGCCGGCTTTCAATCCTTGCATGGACTTTTTTCGGCATTCTTGCATCATCAAATCGGAATTGTGTTTACCAGTTTTTAAGAAGTTATAGCTGCACTAACGCCACCTCACGAGCTTTGCAATTATCCCCTCGAGGGCATGTCGCACTTTCGTCCATACGTGTAAAAACCACTCCCAACGCGAGCGGATTCGCTAGGCACATCAGCCGCCAAGCGCCCTGACGCGACTGCTGATCGGAGAAAGAAATGAAATTCGAGGCCGAGTTCAATCGAATTGAGGAAGTCGCCGCGGCCTTCAACACGCATTACGAAGTATTCAAATACATGAAGGGTCTCACACAGGACCTTGGAATGAATGCTTTCCTGTTCATGACGCTGCCGACGGTCGACATCGTCGAAATCGGCGCAGCCAAGATCATCACCAATTGGCCGGCGGAAATGGTGGATTACTATGATGCCCATAACCTCATGATCGACAGCCCGGTCATCCGGCGGATGCTGAGATCGACCAGCCCCTTCAACTATGATGTCGAAGCGATCAATACCAATCGTGGAGGAGGCAAGAAGTCCACGGTCATCGAGCTGTTCAACCGATACGGCATGGAAAAAGGGGCCTATTTTCCTGTTCACGATGCCGCCGGTGGACGCGGCGCCATGTCGATTTCGGGATCTCGGAATTTCAACATGACCGAAATGGCAAAGCTGCTGTTCATCGCCACACTGATTTATGACCGGCTCTCGCAGCTAACATTGAACGAGAAACACAAGCCCATCGAGTTTACGCCGAGCGAACTGGACTGCCTGAGGCTGACCGCCGGCGGCAGGAAGGGCAATGAAATTGCCAAGCTTCTCGATCTCACAGAAAATGCGGTCAACAATCACATCGGCAACGCGATCAGGAAGCTCGGATGTACGACAAGAACGCAGGCCGTCGTGAGCGCTCTGCGGCTCAATATCATTCGTGTTTAGAGATCGAGGCGATCGGCAGGCTGATGAAATAAGGCTCAGAGACTGCGTGCCCGCAGCAATTCCGGGATCTCCTCCGGGGAGACCGGTTTGGAGAAGCGGAAGCCTTGCGCCTCCTCGCAGTGCGCCTGGCGCAGGAAATCCATCTGGGCGTCGGTTTCGACGCCTTCGGCGAGAACCGAGAGCTTCAGCGTCTGCGCCAGCGAAATGACCGCCGAGGCGATGGCGACGGCGGTCTTGTCGCCGGGCAGCGCCTCGACCAGCGAGCGATCCATTTTCAGGCGGTCAAAGGGGAAGGTCTTCAGCGCCGCCAGGCTGGAATAGCCGGAGCCGAAATCGTCGATCGACAGGCGCACGCCAAGCCCCCGCAGCGTTTCCATCACGGCGAGCGCGCGTTCGGCATTCTGCATCACCACGCTTTCGGTGACTTCAAGCTCCAGCCAGCGGGACTGCAGGCGGTGGCGCTCCAGCGCCTCGGCGACATGGGTTGCGAAATCCGGATCGGCGAACTGTTTGGCCGAGACGTTGACGGCGATCGTCAGCGGCGCCAGGCCCATGTCCTGCCAAAGCCGCGCCTGGCGGCAAGCCTCGTTCAGCACCCAGAGGCCGAGGGGAACGATGAGGCCGGTCTCTTCGGCGAGTGGAATGAAATTGATCGGCGGCATCCTGCCTTTTGCCGGATGGTCCCAGCGCACCAACGCCTCGAGCCCGGTGATGCGGCCGGTGGCGACATCGACCTGCGGCTGGTATTGCAGGAACAGCTGGCCGCCGGTGATCGCCTGGTGCAGCTCTTCCTGCTCGCCGAGCGGCATTCCGACAGGCGTGCCGCCGCAGTCGTGATATTGTAACGTGTTGCGGCCGAGCTCCTTGGCGCGGTACATGGCGCGGTCGGCATTGGCGAGAAGCTCTTCCGAGGTCGCGCCATCGAAGGGGAAGGCGGCAACGCCGATGCTCGAGGTGACGGTGATCTCGCCGTTCGCGCCGCGGATCGGCCGGTTGATTGCCTTCTGCAGCTCGCGAAGGCGGCGCGTGATGCCGGCATCGTGGCTCGACTGGTGGACGAGCACCACGAGGAATTCGTCGCCGCCGAGACGCACCACCATATCGGACGCCCTGACGCTGTTGGCCATGCGGGTGGCGATCTCTTTCAGAACCTCATCGCCCGCAGCGTGGCCGCGGCCGTCATTGATATCCTTGAAATTGTCGAGATCGATATAAGCGACGGTGACCTTGCGGTTGTTGCGCCGGGCCTGATCGAGGATGCTCGCCAGCCGTTCCTTCAGGAAGGCGCGGTTCGGCAGGCCGGTGAGATCGTCGTGATGGGCCATGAAATGGATGCGGTCATCGACGCGCTTGCGCTCGATGGCGATGCCGGCGATATGGGTGGCGAGCGCCACCAGCGTCATCTCGTGCTCGGTGGGACGGCGGACTTCCCGGGAATAGAGCGCAAACGTGCCGAGCACGTTGTTCTCAGAGGTGGCGATCGGCGTCGACCAGCAGGAGCGGAAGCCGAACGGCGCGATCATCGCGCGGAAATCCTCCCAGAGCGGATCGATCGTCACGTCCTCTACGATCACCGTCTGGCCGCGCCACACCGCGGTGCCGCAGGAGCCGACCTTGGGGCCGATCGTGACGCCATCGATCAGGCGGCTGTAGCCGCCGGGCAGATTGGGAGAGGCGCCGTGATAGAGCCTGGTGCCCTCGCCGTCGAGCAGCAGCACCGATCCGTCAATCCCATCCAGTTGCGCCTCGATCATCAGCACGAGCGCCTCGAGGATCATCGGCAACGGCTCGTTGCGGGCGATCATTTCGAGCAGGCCCGCCTGGCCGCGATGCAGATCCTCCTGGCGCTTGCGTTCGGTGATATCACGGGAAACACCGATCAGGCCGACGATCTCGCCGCGATCGTTGCGCAGCGGTATCTTCGAGGTCAGCCGGCATATCGGCCTTCTGCTGCCGGGAAGGACGTAGGATTCCTCCATGTCGATGCGGGCTTCGCCCGTCGCCATGATCTGCTGCTCGATGTCGAAATGGCGGCGCGCCGTCTCGAAATCGAACAGGTCGAAGTCGCGCTTGCCGGTGATCAGATCGGCGCGCTGCAGGCCGAGGCTGTTGGCGGTGACGGCGTTGGCGAAGACGAAGCGGCTGTCACGGTCCTTGACGTAGAGGAAATCCGGAAGTTCGTGGACGATCGCCTTAAGGCGCAGGTTCTCGATGCCCTCGGAGAGGTGGTGGGCGGTCGATGCCATCATTGCCTCCGTCGCGGCGACGATGCGTCGCGTTTCGGCCGTCAGGTCATCGATTGATTCCCATCGCCTGGCACCCAATTCGTGCATGATGCCATTCTCCCCGCCGGCCGAAGGCCGTATCCCGCACTCGTCATCATTGAAATTCCCTTCAAAGTAGTCCTCATTTCCTTCGGCTTGCTTAAATGAAAGGGTGAACAAGACGACAATATAAGCAGCGAGATCCTGCCGTCGGCCTCGGCCATAACGGCAATTTCATCCGCCTTTGCCCAGCCTGTGCCAAAAGAATACATGCCCGCCTGGCACGTTTCCTGCTACGGGCGCGTTATGACAAGTGATCCCAGGATGCCCTCACGCCGCGACATGCTTTTCTTTCTTGCCGCCTCGGCCGTTGCGGGAGGGGCATCGCGCACGCTTGCCTCGCCGCTGACGGCGGCCGCTCAGCCCGATCTGCGCGGGGCGATCGACGCGGTGGAATATCGCGCCATTCCCGAAAGCGGCAACCGCAAGACCCGCAACCTGCAGCAGATGATCGAACAGGCGGCGCGCGAGAACGTGCCGGTCTTCCTGCCGCCCGGCACCTACCGGGTCTCCAATCTCACTTTGCCGGACAATACGCGTATCACTGGCGTGCCCGGCGCCTCGCGGATCGTCTATACCGGCGAAGGCCACCTGTTTGCGGCCGAGAACGTGCGGCGGATCGAGCTTTCCAATCTCGTCATCGACGGCGGCAACCGCTGGCTTGGCGACGATGCCGGCGGGCTTTTGCAATTTACCGGCGTCGACGAGGTGCTGATCGACAATTGCGAGATCGGCGGCAGCCGCAAGCACGGCCTGCAACTGGAGCGCTGCGGCGGGCGGATCGAGCGCAGCCGTATTTCGGGGGCTGCCCAATCCGGGCTTTACGCGGTGGATTCCACCACCCTCTCGGTCACCGGCAACACGGTCTCGGATTGCGGCAATGGCGGCATCCTGGTGCATCGCTGGAAGAAGGCAGAGGACGGCACTGTCGTCTCCGGCAACCGCATCTCCAATATCCGCGCCAATGACGGCGGCACGGGGCAAAACGGCAACGGCATCAACATCTTCCGCGCCGACGGCGTGATGGTGGTGAACAACCAGATCTCCGATTGCGCCTTTACAGCGATCCGCGCCAATTCGGCCTCGGACATCCAGATCAGCAGCAATCAGTGCCGGCGTTCCGGCGAGACGGCGATCTATGTCGAATTCGCCTTCGAGGGCGCCGTCGTTTCCGCCAACATGATCGACGGGGCGGCAAACGGCATCTCGATCGCCAATTTCGACGAGGGCGGCCGGCTGGCGAGCGTCACCGGCAATGTCGTGCGCAACCTGACGCTGCGCGGCCCCTATCGGCACGAGGTCGGTTTCGGCATCGGCATCGCGGCGGAGGCCGACACGATGATCTCAGGCAATGTGATCGAGGGCGCGCCGCGCTGGGGGCTGCAGATCGGCTGGGGGCCGTATCTGCGTAACGTCGTTGTGACAGGCAATGTGGTGCGCAAGGCACCGGTGGGATGCGCCGTCTCGGTCGCCGATGGCGCGGGGACCGCCGTCATCACCGACAACGTGTTCCAGGAGACCGCCGAAGGGGCAGTGCTCGGCTTCCAGTGGGAGAAGAAGGTCTCCGGCGAGATGGCGGGCGGCGGCTCGCCCTATGCGCAGCTCACCGTCGAGCGGAATCGCGTCTCCTGAGGAGCACGTCGATCATCCACGGTCAATTTCCATCGGTTATCGCGCCTGATAGGTGCCGGTGACGGTCGCTTCCTCCAATGTGTGTTTCTTTGCCTCTGCCCACATCACGCCTATGCCGGCGGCATCGGGAATCGCAAGTGTAGGCACGTCGAGAGCAGCGAGGCGGAAGATATAGCGATGGGGGCGATCGCCAGGGGGCGGTTGCGGGCCGTCGTAACGGGCGTGGCCGAAATCATTCCGATAGAATCGCGGCGCGTGCTCCGGCGCCGTATCGGCACTTTCGCCAAGAGCAGTCCACTCAGCCGGAATGTTGGCGATCCCGCAATGGCGGAACGTGCCATGAGGGGCGTCCGGATCCTCGACCACCAGAGCGAAGCTCCTGGTTCTATCAGGAGCGCCGCCCCAGGTCAGTGGCGGGAAGAGGTTCTCGCCCGTTCGCGCATATTTCGCAGGGATCGGCTCGTTTTGCGCAAAAGCTTTGCTGATCAATGTCAAAGCCATGACATTCTCCTTCCCTCTCAGGGGCGACCGCTTCCCTTTTTATGCCCGCTTTCCTGATTGCGGCCGCGCACAATGCTCCGATCCTCGTTCCCGGAATCGGTGCCGGTCTTCAGATCGCTTCCTTTTCGATAGGCTTCTTTCGCCTGTTCATTGCGGTGCAGATCCGCCGCCGCGTCGAAGGCCTCGTCGGCATTGGCGGTTTTCTCGCGTTTTTCGATGATGCGAAGCTGCTGTTCATGCGTCTTCTTCCCCGTCATGACATTCTCCTTCGTTTGCAGGTGTATGTTTTGGGGTGCGGTTGGTCGCTGTGGACACCTTGGCCGTGCCAATCTTCGAGACGAACCCGCTGGCGTTGCCATTGTTCCTTCGAAACGGCAGGAATTGTGCTTCGATCTTTTCGGGCGGGGGAAGTGCATTTGAACTGAGCCCTGGTCGGTCCGAGCTCTCGCATCAAAAGCTTTCATCATCCCATTAGCGGCAGGGACTTTTCGCAACCCGATCCGGCATTTACGCTCTCCTGGACAAATACCGAGGGGATATCCAATCATGCTGACAGTCTACGGGGTCTATCGCTCGCGCGCATCGCGTGTCTACTGGATGGCGGAGGAGCTGGGGCTCGAATTCCGGTCGGTGCCAGTGCTGCAGGCAAGGCGGCTCGCAGATCCGCTGGCGCCGGAGGCGGCGCTTAACACGCACTCGCCTGACTTTGCTGCCGTCAATCCCATGGCGCAGATTCCCAGCATCAGGGACGGCGATCTCGTCATGCACGAGTCGCTGGCGATCAATCTTTACCTGGCACGTAGACATGGCGGACCGCTTTCCGGCCAAACCGTCGAAGAAGACGGATTGCTGACGATGTGGACGGTCTGGGGGGCGTCCCAGGTCGAACCGCAGACGGTGAAGATCGTGCTCACTTATGATGACCGGCTCGAAAACAGCGAAGGCGGCCAGCAGACGATCGCGGTTGCCTGCCGGTCGCTGCGCAGGCCGCTGGCGGTTCTCGAAAGCCACCTTGCCTACCGGCAATGGATCGTCGGCGACCGCTTCACCGTCGCCGATCTCAACCTCGCCGAGGTGCTGCGCTATGCCCAGAGCGAAGAGGCGCTTTTCCAAGCGCATCCGAATATCAAAGCCTGGATCGAGCGTTGCCAGTCCCGCCCGGCCTACAAGGCGATGCAGGCGACGCGGGCCAAGGAGCCGGTCGAGGTTTGAAAACTACTTGAAAAGCGTCAGCGTACCGGCCATTTCCTCGCGGATCCAGGCCTTGAAATCCCTCACCTTCTTCGGCTCGCGCGTGCCTTCGGCGGTGACGAAGTAGTGACCGAAGCCGGTGCGGGCGCGAATGCCGAAGGGGGCGACGAGCCGGCCCTCGGCGAGCGCAAAGGCGGCAAGGGTCTGCCAGGCCAGCATGACGCCCTGGCCGGCGATCGCCGCATCGAGGCAGAGCGAGGCGTCGTTGAAGACGTGGCGGGTCGGAAGGGTGGCGCCGGATAGTCCGGCCTCGCGCATCCAGACCTCCCAGGTGAACATGGCGCGGCCATCGATGATGGCAGGCAGTGCGAGGATATCGGCGGGCTCCTTCAAATTCGCCGCCATCTCGGGGGAGCAGACGGGAAAGACCTCCTGTGCCAACAACAGTTCGGCCTTCACGTCAGGCCACTTGCCGCTGCCGACGCGGATGCCGATGTCGACGTCGCAAAGCGCCGGATTGACGAGATTGGTGGTCGCATCCAGCCGCAGTTTGATGTCCGGGTGACGCTCGGCGAAGCGATCGAGCCGGCAGACGAGCCAGCGGGCGGCAAAAACCGGCGCCACCGAGATCGTCAGGATCGTATCGTCCTTGCGGCTGGCGATCGACACCGCCGCCGAAAGCCGGGCAAAACCCTCGTCGAGCGCCAGAAGTATCGGCCGGCCGGCTTCGGTGGCATTCATTCCCCTAGCGGTGCGCTCGAAGATCACCTGGCCGAGCTGGGCTTCGGCCTTGATGACCTGCTGGCTGACGGCGCCGACCGAGACGCCGAGTTCATCGGCGGCTGCCTGCAGCGAGCCGAGACGACCGACGGCTTCCAGCGCGCGCAGGCCGTTGAGATGGACCATATTCAGGTTCTTCATATAGTTTTTCTATAGCGCTTCAGCGTTATTCTCAATTGAAAATCTGCCTGTTGGGGCCGACATTGCAAGTATAGGCAATCCATTCGAACGCAGAGTATTGGCAGATAGATGGCTCGAAGGCGAAAAGCCGCTGGTCAATCACATCAAGCCACTGAAGAAAGCGAGGCATACCATGTCGTTGCTGAAGTTTTTCTTGAGGTCCGTTCCTCCTATGGGCAGCGCAGAAATTGCCGAGACCACCGCCTGGAAGGACGATCCGTTGCGGCATCCCGAGGTCGAGCGCATGTCGATGCGCGAAATCGCCGATCTGCCGCTGGGGATGCCGGTCGGCTTTCAGGCGGAAACCAAGCCGCCGCTGGCGAAATGCGCGTGAAAATATGGTAGCTTCGCCCTGGCAGAAAGGGCGGAACCATGGCCGGCGACGTCGATGCGATCTTCGAACGGCTGAAGCGACTGGCGGCGGAAGCCGGGCTGCCTGATGTCGAGGAGAGCACCTCATACGGCAATCCGGCGCTGAAGGTCGGCGGCAAGAGCTTCGTGGCGGTGAAGAATGCCGAGACGATCGTGATCTCGATTTCGCTCGACGACAAGGATCACCTGCTGGAGATGGCGCCCGACGTTTATTTTCAAACCGATCATTATGTCGGCTGGCCGCATCTGCCGGTGCGCGCCGCCGTGATCGGCGACGAAGAATTGCGGCTGCGGCTGATCGGCGCCTGGCTGTTCCGGGCGCCGAAGAAGCTTGCCGCCGGATTTAAGGATCAGGCCCGATCGTAGGCCAGCGCCCGCTGCACGGCGGGGCGCTGCAGCATGCGGGCGTGATGGTCGCTCGCCTTTTCGAACCGGGCGGGATCGACGCCGTCGGACGGCAGCCAGTCGGTCATGACGAAGAGATAGGGATCGGCGAGCGAATAGGCTTCGCCCATCACCCACGGACCTTCAAACATCGTCTGCTCGATCAGCGTGAAACAATCGGCCATATTCTCAGGCACCTTCGCCTTCATCGCCTCGATTGCCGCCGGCTCGTCGGCCCAGCGCGAGCCGCGCGGACGATGGGCATGGTTCACATGCACGGTCGAGCAGATATAGCTGTTGAAGGACTGGAGCCTGGCAAATTCGAAGGCATCGTCAAGCGGCGCCAGCTTGGCGGCCGGCGCGCTCTGGGCGATAAAGGCCAGGATCGCCGGCGTTTCCGTCAGCACGCCATAATCGGTGACCAGTGCCGGCACCCGGCCCTTCGGGTTGATCTTCAAATAGTCCGGCGAGCGCTGCTCGCCATCGCGGAGGCTGATCTTCTTGACTTCGAAGGCCAAGCCGGATTCTTCCAGGGCAATAAGGCTTGCGAGCGCGCAGGTTCCCGGCGCGTAGTACAATGTCAGCATGGTTTCGACTCCCTTTCGGCAAGGGTTATAGCGTAGCGGTGCGCGGGTCGGAACTGGTGGGACTGGGTTTTGATGTCCATCGGGACAAGGTGGGTGCTTCAGGCGCAAGGGCATAATCGATGTGCCGTGTGGCCCCCTCAACCGCCTGCCGGCACCTTCTCCCCGCTGGGGAGAAGAGATTCGTGGCGGCGCCTCACTTCCTCTGAAAGCGTCTGTTGCGGAAACGAGGACAATCGGCTTGCTCCCTCTTCTCCCCAGCGGGGAGAAGGTGGCCCGAAGGGTCGGT